>JAKAAS010000298.1 GCA_021802225.1 Bacillota bacterium | reverse complement strand
CCAGCCGGACTCCGAAAGGTCAAGGTGGCAGGACATGTGGCCCAGGTCAAGGACCTGGTTGGGCGGCTATCCGGTGAATGAAGACGGGGTGCCAGAAATTTTGGGGCTGCTGGAAGCGCTGTATCCCCATCCGGTCACCGAATTGGCGCATGATGGGCCCTGGCAGCTGCTGGTCGCGACCATTTTGTCCGCGCAGTGCACCGACCGCCGCGTCAATATGATTACCCCCCGCATCTTTTCCCGCTGTAGGGGGCCCCGGGAGCTGGCAGCGCTGCCGGTGGAGGAGATTGAGGACCTTATCAAAGATTGCGGACTGTACCACACCAAGGCCCGCAATCTGAAGGCGGCCGCAGAAATCATCCACACCCAGTTTGGGGGGGTGGTGCCTGCGGAACGGGACGCCTTGATGATGTTGCCAGGCGTTGGCCGCAAAACGGCGAATGTGGTACTGTCCAACTGTTTTGGCTTCGATGCGATTGCGGTCGACACCCATGTGTTCCGGCTGGCCCACCGCATTGGCTGGTCCGAGGCCAAAGATGTGCGGGGCACGGAGGACGACCTGATGCGGGTGTTGCCCCAGGCTAGTTGGAGCCGGGCTCACCACTGGCTGATTCTGCATGGGCGCCAGGTCTGCACCGCCCGCAGCCCGCAGTGCGGCCGGTGTGCGATCGCCCCCTACTGCAAACAGCGGGGAGTGGGCGCGAGCTCTCCTGAGGAGGTGTCATGACGTGATCTATGCCTTGGTCTCTGACTTATTTTTTGCCGATACGGTCATGCGGGTGGCCCGCAGTGTGAACGAGCCGGTGGTGACATTCACCGATGTCCAGGCCCTGTGCCGCGCTGTTTACCAGGGACCGGTTCCCGATATGGCTTTGGTGGAACTGCCTTTGTGGGATCCGGCCCTCGGGGAGTGCCTGCAAGGAGTGTCCCATGTGGCTGGATATGGACCCCATGTCGCCCAAGAACAGTTTCGGGCGGCCAGGACGCAAGGAGTCAGCCCGCTATGGGCTAATTCGGCTCTGGTGCAAAAGCTGGGGCCGTGGATTGAGTCCTGCCGCCCGGCCCAGCCCTGACGCCAATCTAAATTTCCAGGCGCTGGTTCCGGGGCCCGGCTGTAGCGAGGTTTAAGAAGGAGGCATGGCCATGCGGGCGCTGGTTCTGGGCGGCGGAGGGATTTTGGGCGTGGCCGCGATCGGCATTCTGGAAGCGCTGGAAGAGATGAATATGGCACCGGATATCGTGGTGGGGACCTCGTCAGGCGCATTGATTGGGGCTCTGTACGCCCTGGGGCTCTCACCCCGGGACCTGCGGGATATCGGGCTGTCGGTCAGGCGCCGGGATATGGTCTGGAACTGGCGCCGGATGGGCCGGGACCTTCTGACCCGCCACACTCTGGCCGAGTCGATTTTGGATCCCGAACCATTCTGGAGCAAACTTTTCACACATTTTGGCCACCAGACATTCGCGGATACACGCCTTCCCCTGTTTGTGGTGACCACTTCTCTGACGCACCGGATGAGTGTGGTGTTTGGGTCCCGGATTCCCCCGGCTTTTTACCGCTTGCCCCATGTGTTGTGGGTGGACGGGACACACCAGGAGATTTTTCCCGCGGCGCGGGCTTCGTCCGCCATTCCCGGATTTTTTCCTCCAGAGCGCGTGGCGAATATGATTTTGGTGGACGGCGGGATGACCGATGACTTTCCCTTGGACGTGGCTCAGGCCGCAGGGGCTACGAGCGCCATGGGGCTGTGGATTGACGAGCCGGCCAGGTGGCAGGTTCCCAGCCCCCGGCCCCACTTGCTGCAGGTGCTCACCGAGAGTCTGGCGGTGACCATTCACCACATGACCGTGCTGAAGAAAAACACCGTGACAATTCCTTACGTGATGGTGCGGCTGGAGATGGACCACCGTGCGGATATGGCCCGCATACCTCAGATTATCCGCCGGGGATATGAACAGACGATGGCGATGAAAGACATGCTGGCCAGAGATTACCGGTAAAGGGGATGAGCCGCGTGGGCGATGCGCCCTCATCTTCATCATTGATGGTTCTGATCCAAGAGTCCCGGCACTGGGCTTCGGTGAACCGGGGCTTGGAACTGTTTGTCCGGGCCCGCCATGTCCTTCAGACTTCTTTTGGGGTGGACAGCGGGTATTTCGTGTATCAGAAGACGGGGCTGTGGCAGGGAGTGGCTGATGAGCACTTCCGCATCTATACCCCGTGGGGCGTCATGGCCGGCCAGGAAGAGGTCTTGCAGGAACAGGCCGACGTCCAGCTGGCGAGCAGCCCGGAGCCGCTCCAGCATGTCAGCGGGCGCTGGGTGGGTCTCGGTGAGGCGCCCCCTGCGGTGCGCCAGAACTGGGAATCGTGGGGAGTCAAATCCGGAGGGTCGTGGCTTTTGACGCTGGGCCCCAAACCGGTGGGCATGATGGTCCTGCGCAGAACGGAGGCCGCCGAGGGTGATGACAGCGACCTCATGGGAATGGTGGCGGGACAGGTGTCTCTGGTCATGGAGCTCCTGCGATTCCGGCGTGCGGCGGAAGAGGCGGGGTGGCGGGATGGTCTGACTGGGATTTATAACCGGCGGGGAGTGGACCGCCAGATGCAGCTGATGGTCCAGGGCAATCCCGGCCCTAGCGGCACCGCCTGGGTATTTGGCATCTTTGATGTCAACCGGTTTAAATTCATCAATGACGAGCATGGGCATCCTGAAGGCGACCGGGTTTTGGCGCAAGTGGCCAAGGCCCTGAGCGCGGGGCTGAGACCGCACGACGTCTGCGGGCGGTGGGGCGGGGACGAATTTGTGGTGATGGTGAATGCCTCGGAGAGCCAGGCGCCAGCCGTCATTGCCAGGCTGCAGAACATTGTCAGTGCCCAAGTGCCCCATGTGAGTGTCAGTGCGGGCTGGGCCGTGTGGGGGGTCGACGGAGAAGACCTGGAAGGGCTGTATGCGGTCGCGGACAGGCGGCTGTATGAAGACAAGAAGCGGCATTAAGGCCGTGTGAACTGGAGAGAGGAAGGGAAAGCGCAATGGACACGACGCCTCATGCGGTGATAGTGGGACTGGGACAGATCGGGAGGACTCTGGGCGAAGGTCTGCTGATGGCCGGCTATACCGTGACGCCGGTGCTGCACGGACGCCCCTTTCCGGCCGGAACAGGGCAGGCGCCGGTGATCGTCGCCACCGGCGAGGACGACTTAGCGGGAGCTCTGGCAGGGCTTCCTGGTGAATGGAAGGACTCTTCCTCGGTTGTGCTGCTGCAAAATGAGCTGCTGCCCAGCCAGTGGGAACCGTTGGGCATTCGCAATCCCACCATTTTTGTGGTGTGGTTCGAACGCAAGCCGGGCCAGCTGATTGTTTCCCTGCGGCCTTCGGTGGTGTACGGCCCGCAGCAGGAAGCGGTGAAGGCGGCGATGGACTGTCTGGCGCTACCCTGTGAAGTGGCGCCAGACGCCCATGAGGCCATGACCCAGCTGATTGTCAAAAATGTTTATATCTGGGCGACAAACATTGCCAGCCTGCGCACCGGAGGCACCACCGGCGAGCTGGCCAAGAACCACTTTGCGCTGGTCCGGGCTCTGGCTCTGGAAGCATTGCAGGTCCAGGAGTCGGTCATGGGCCAGCTGTTCGATACAGATGCGGTCATGGACCAGGTGGTGGAAGCGCTGAAGGCGGATCCAACCCACCGGGCGGGAGGACGCAGTGCGCAACGGAGGCTGGAACGGTTTCTGGCGAACGCCCGCCAGACCGGAGTGGCTGTGCCCGTAGCTGAGGAAATCGCGGGGGAAAAAGGGGTGGCAGCACGTCCTTAAACCCGCAAAACAGACAAGGGACCGCCAGACCCATTCGGGGGCGGTCCCTTGTCACGAGGGGGGGAAGACATCAGTGTATCCCCCGGCTGAACCCGATGGCCACTAGCACCACCATAATCAGAATGTACAAGCGCAGTCCCCAGAAGGCTATTTGAATCCATCCCTTGGGGACGACCTTGGTCAGATTG
>JAKAAS010000297.1 GCA_021802225.1 Bacillota bacterium | reverse complement strand
CTGGTAGAAGCTGTCCTGGCGCCTTACGTCCTGCAGCGCTTCGACGACAGCCAAATCTTTGGGTTCGAATGGATGAAGCGCTGGGTCAAAGGTGAACCGCTTGCTGAATACGTGAGGTTGCCCATTCGACGTCTTCTGTAAAAACTCCTCAATGTTTTGCACCACGTACAAGCGGTCTAAGCCCACTTTCATTTCCAGGAGAAAAATTCCAGACCGGTAGTAGGTCGCCGACGGGCGCAGGATGAATTGCGCCTGCAGGCGCGGTTGGTCAGCCCGAATTGCCAGCGATGACTGCAAACGTGAGGTCCGGGCGGTGTTGCGGTAAATTGCCAGCAGACGCTGTGCCGCCGAGGGTGCCGCGGGTTTGACTGGGGCCACTGGCGGCGCGGGCACTGGGGTTTTAACGGCTGGGGCGGATTTAGGCGCCGGCGTCACGGCTGGCGGCTTGGGGTGACCGATATTGGGCCTGACGAGATTGAGCAGCACCGCCACGATGTGCTTGCACCACGAACCCGTTACAAAAGCGGGACATTCACACGCGGCGTCGATCTCTCCGTTGGGGAGAGCCACAATATCAACGGTGTACAGGACCCGGCCTTGCACTTTGCCAATCCAGTGCGAGCTGTCCTGTTCATCCTGCTGGCATGACGTAACGCGCTGCTGCTGGTAGTAGGCCTGTCCCCTTTGAAAATAGGTATTGCCTGCTCGGCGTTTAATGACTTCAGGTGTTAATACCATGCGGCTCCCTCACTCCTTGATTTACACCAAATCCCATAAAATGAGCAACAACCCATGGCACGATGTCTGTAAAACCTGCGTGAAGGCCTCGGGTCATCTCCGCCATTCCCCCTGCGGGTTCCACTCGGCGCTCGGTTGCCCAAAAGATCTCAACCCATGGCGGCAAGCTCGCCGCCTTTATTCCAGATAGTCTGCGCGGTAGACATTGCCAGGACTTGGGGCCTTGCTGTCCACGTGCGCACCCTCAGCCGGGCCCGTCTTCTCCTGGTCTTCTGCCAGATCTTCATCTTCTACCTGCCCGATGCTTAAGGACGGGTCGACTCCGTATTGAAACCAGATATCCAGAATTGTCAAGCTCAGGCGCACTACCGTGCGCAGGCGGGTATCTTGGGCTGGAGCCAAATTGCGGATCAGGCGGATGAGGTCCCTCGGCTCTTGTGGCGGTTGCCACGAATAGGCATCGCGGTGAAAACTGTAGATTTGCATAATCAGCTGGTCCACCTGGTCCCGTGACAGCGGCTCGAGGGATTTGGCTTCGACTAGAGCTCCAATTCCCTCTTGGCAAAAGGCGGCGAGATGCTGCTCTTTCGGGCGGGACTGCAGCCAGCCGGGGGCAGCCGCCTGGTCATTGCGCTGATAAATGACATCGGTGAGAAAGTTGGACGCCAGCGCCCACACGGTCAGGAGGTGCGGGGCCGATAGGTTGAGGAGGCGGCCAATCGAGGCGTAGGCGCGACTTCTGGCGCCCCTCCCAAATTTGCCAATCAGTTCCACCTCGTCAAACAGGATCAGCCAACCCTGATAGCCAGCGCGGTGGATCAGCCAGTCGACCAGGCGCAGATATTCAAACGCTTCCTCCCGCATCACCGTCCGTTCGAGCTTCAACGCCCGAGAAAAATTGCCGCGGTAAATCCGCTTCAATTCAGCGGCGCTGAGAAATGTGCCGGAAATATCCTGTATCAGCTCGGGATATCCTTCGTTATGGGCCACCAAATTGTCCAAAATGGCCATGACCCGCGCCGAAAGTTCCATGGCGCGCGCCTCCGCTAAAATTTGGGGAGCTTTCAAGCCCTCGTCGACAATCGACTCAATCCCTGCCATCTTCCCGCCTGGCACGAAGGTGCTGTCAATAATTTTGGGATAAATCTGGTCTAATCGGTCCAACGGCGTTTCCTTGCTGAGACTGATATAACTGACCACCCAGTTGCGATCGGCGGCTGCGCCCCAAAACGACTGGAGAAGATGCGTTTTACCCTCGCCGTAGTGGGCCCGGATCACCATGGCGGGAAATTTTGGACGGCGCGCGTCCTCAGTTTGCTCCATGAGCCGGTTCAATTGGGTGATCTGGCTTTCACGCCCGAACACGATCGCTTGGGCCATTTCCTGATACGGGATGCCGGACCGCAGTCCTTCCACGACGCGCCGGAGCCGCTGTGGGTCGTCCATTTAGTTGTCCCCCTCCAATGCGTCTTTCAGTTGCTGCGCGATGCGGCGGCGGACCGGCGACCAGTCCAGTTCCACGCTGCGGGGCACCACGTCCGCCTCGCCAGTCCGCACTCCTTGAAAATGCCGGGCGGCCCAGACTCGCTCCACCGTGTCCAAATCTTCATGATTGACGGACCACAGGCGGTCCCAGTCGATTAAGTCATTGAAGCGGTTAATCTGCGTCATAAAGATTTCAGACTGAATCCGGGACCACAGAGCCGGGTACGAGGGAAATCCGAGACGGCCGTCCTCGAACAGCTCAGGAGAAGCGGTCAGCATCACAAACAAGTAGGCGGCGTGGTGGCTGTCATCGATCAGTTCCCGCCACATTTCATAAGCTTGGTCGCGGGCGGTCCGGGTGTAATAGGGCACGTCATCCCGGCGCTGGCGGGTGGCCATCACCTGACCATTGTCAATGAGCACAGCCAGGCCCTGGTAACCTGCCGCATGACAGAACACGGCCAGGGAAAACAGCATGGCCCGGGCGTTGCGGCGGTCAATCACCCCTGGCACCCCCAGAGACTTCTTCTCGGCGGCAGCAATGCGCTCGCCCATCAGCCAGCGTTGGGTCACGGGGTTCTCGCTGCCTTCCGGTTCCATGGCCCGCAGCATCCACTGCCGCATGACTCCCCCCCACTGGGCGTCGAGTCCTTGGCGGCCAATCCAGCGGTCTGACGCGTCCCGCACATCGCTGTGCAAAATCGAGGCGCTGCGTCCCCTGGACTGTTGCGCCCATCCCCAAAATTCCCTCGGGCTGCCAGAGAAGTCGTGATAACCGAGCTCGTCCTGGATCATGCGCACTGCAGCTCTCTCGACCAGGTCGTTCCAGGCTATCTGCTGCGCCACCACCTTATACAGTTCGTCGATGGCAGCCAGCCGGGTGTGAGCAGCGTCGATAAGAACCGCCTGGTAATCCAGATCGCCGAGGGTCAGGCCCAGATGCCGCAGAAAGTGGGTTTTCCCTGATCCGGGCCGTCCTTGAACGAATTTGAGTTTGCCGGCCCCCTGCTCAACAAATCCCGCCAAATACCATTTTTGGATGAAGGCCTCCATCCCTGCCGGATCTACGTACGTATCGCGAATGGCCTCGTCATCCAGCATTTCGGATGACGGGTCGTTGGCAAATTGCCACAGGGTTTCATTGAGATTCATCAGCGCTCTCTCCTTCGGGTACGAGTTCCAACGACCCAAAGGCCGTTTTAGTGCCCCCAGGCACGGGAATTGTGACGGCGTCCGCGGCCCGCCGGCCTTCCCCTAAAACCAGGTGATACCCTCCATAGTGGAGGGTCTGGAGGCGCACCCGGTAGAGGTCAAAGGCAAACTGGCTAAGACTATAGCCCCCGGGTCCGGTCCGGATGGTCATCACCTCATAAATCTGCTTGAGCGGCAGGGCGCGGATCAGCGCCTGGTTGGGGTGTTCGGCCTGCCATTCATGGAGGACGATGTGATAGGCCCGCACCAGGGTTTTGAGGAATTGGTTGGCATTGAACCGTTCCCGGTACAGCTTGTCAATTTGTCCCAAGACGTGCAGGGCGGCGGCTTTCGGGTCCAGCGCCCGGACGGTCCGGTTGTTGATCAAGACTAGGTCATGGGCAAAGTCGACTTTCACCTCCAAGGGAAACACCCGGAACGTTGGAAATTCGCCATCTACCGCATGTCCGCCTTTCTGGCACTCCCGGATAAAGACTGCGCTCCATGCCACGCTGTCCGTTTCGTATCGGCCCAGTTGAAAGGCCTCAAGACTCTTGGCTATCTCGGAGCCCAGCGAGAGGGCCTGGGCATTT
>JAKAAS010000296.1 GCA_021802225.1 Bacillota bacterium | reverse complement strand
CTGCTGGGAATGTGGGCGAGGTCCAATCTAATCGCGGCGGCGGCGGCCATTTTGCTGGTCATCCGGTTCACGCGCATGAATTTTCTCTATCCCATCCTCGAACGCCGCGGTGTGGAGATTGGACTCCTGTTCCTGACCATGGCCATGCTGATCCCCTTTGCCTTGGGCAAGGTCAATGTCAAAGAGGTCTTTCAAAGTTTCCTGACACTGCCAGGCCTGTTGGCGGTGCTTGGGGGAGCCATCGCCACCAATCTCAACGGGCGGGGCTTGCAGCTCTTGGCGGACAACAGTCACCTCATGTTCGGCTTAATCGTGGGGTCAATCCTCGGCATTGTGCTGTGGGGCGGCATTCCGGTAGGGCCGCTGATGGCCGCCGGCACGACTTACCTGATGCTTGAAATGGTGGGGTGGCTGAGCCACCTCATGAAATAGCAAACAGCCGCAGCGCCAGACGCGAGGAGGGGCAGCAATGACTGATGATTTGTATTTGAAGGGCATGGTCCTGATCCGGTTCCTTTCTGCCAGCATCGAGTTTACGGGGGCTTTTTTGATGTGGCGCTATCAGAGACTGGATACGGCCGTGCGGATCAATGGCCTGCTGGGTCTGGCCGGACCGATTATCCTGACCTCCACCATGCTTTTAGGGATTGCCGGGCTGGCCGCGACCAAGGTGCCGGTTGCTAAAATTGCCTGGATCGGGGCCGGAGTCGCCATGATCTTGTGGGGGACGACACGGTGAACTGGTTTGTCACCGTGTCGCTCCGCCGGGTTCTGCGGCACTGGAAATTTGGGGCGGCTGTCCTGCTTATGATGATTGGCGGGGGGGAGTGGCATGCCCTGCATGCGGCGTCCGCCCGGGGAGGGCGCAACCCGGAGATCACCTGGTACGTCCCCACCCAGCAAAAAGCGGTGGCCCTGACATTTGACGACGGACCCTGGAAGTCCTCGACCCCGGCGATCCTCCGGATTCTTGTGCAGCACCATGCCCTGGCGACGTTTTTCGTTATAGGCCAGCAGGTTTTGCGCGACCCGGCAATCATCCGCCAGGAAACCCGCGACCACATGGAGATCGGGAATCACACCTTCAGCCACATAAATTTGGCCCGGCACAGTTACCGTCAGGATCTGGAAGACATGGCGGAGGCCAGCCAGGCCATCACCCAGGCGGCGGGCCAGCCGCCTTCTTTGCTGCGGACACCGTACGGCACCTACAATCAAGACGTTCTGCGCGCGGCCAGGACACTGCACCTGCATGTGGTGATGTGGTCGTGGACGGAAGATACCCGGGACTGGTCGAATCCTGGAGTCGAGACGATTGTCACGCGGGTGGTCAGCCACATTCAGCCCGGCGATATTGTACTGTTTCACGACGGCGGGTCCGACCGCACCGAGACCATTCAAGCCCTGCCGATTATTTTGAGGGACTTGTCGCTGCGGGGCTACCGGTTTGTCACGGTGTCAGCGCTCATGAAGATGCATTGAGAGGAATGGCAATGGTATACTGGCAAGGACAGGCGCTGGTGGGCAATTATGTCATGCCAAGACAAGGGGGCGGGCCTTGGTGCGTATCGTGGGCGGGTGGGCTTCGGGCCTGCGTATTGAGGCGCCGGCAGGGACCGGCACGCGCCCGACGCAGGAGCGGGTGCGTGAGGCGGTGTTCAACAGCCTCATGGGAGTGCTCGCGGACGCCCGCGTCCTGGACCTGTACGCGGGGAGCGCGGCGATGGGGCTGGAAAGCGTGTCATGGGGAGCCTCCTTGTGCATTGCCGTAGAACCCAGCCGCAAGGCGCAGGCTGTTATCCGGGCCAATATTGCCCATGTCGGCATGGCGGACTGGGTTCAGCTGTGGCCCACCACGGCTGAGAGCGCTCTGGTCCGGCTCAAGTCGTCAGGAGAAAAGTTTGATGTGATTATTTGCGACCCTCCGTGGCGAGACGGGCTCAGCCAGGCGGTGCGCGAGAGTTTGCCTGAGGTGCTGGCCCCAATGGGCGTGGTGGTCGTGGAGCACCCGGCACACCAGGAACCGGGGGCGCTGCCTGGACTGGTGGTCTCGAAAGCGCGGAGCTACGGCGACACCGCCGTCAGCTACTGGGTCAGACCCTGATCAAAAAGGAGGGAGATCATGGCGAGGCTGGCCGTTTACCCGGGATCGTTCGACCCCATTCACGACGGCCACGTGGACGTTATTGAGCGCGCCGCAAAGCTGTTTGACACGCTCATTGTGGCGGTCTTCGTGAATGTGGGGAAAACTCCGCGGTTTTCTGCGGAGGAGCGTCTGTTTCTGGTCAGAGAGTCTACCAAGCATATCCCCAACATTATTGTCGAGCAAAGCGAAGATCTTCTGGTGCGCTATGCCCAAAAGCGGGGGGCGGAGGCTATTGTCCGCGGCTTGCGGGCGGTTTTGGACTTTGATTACGAATTCCAGATTGCTTTGATGAACAAGAAAATGGCTCCGGAGCTGGAAACAGTGTTTATCCTGACGGGGGAGAAGTATTCCTATCTCAGCTCCACTCTTGTCAAAGAGCTGGCGTCCTACCACGCCGACATCAGCACCTTGGTGCCTGCAGCGGTGGCCGTGGCCCTTCACGACAAATTCCATGGAAATAGAGGATCTGTATGACCAACGAGCCGATTGTTTCGGAACTGACCGTGCTTTTGGACCGCATGCAAACTTTGATCCACCAGTCCCGCAAATTGCCTTGGACCAGCCGGGTCCTCATTGATGAGGCGGAGCTGTCGACCCTGGTGGCGCAGATTCAGCATGTGCTGCCCGAAGAGATGAAGCAGGCGCGGTGGGTTGTGCAAGAGAGGGACCGCCTCCTGCAAAATGCCAGTGACGAGGCCCATGGCCTCGTGCAGGAAGCTCGGGAGCAGGCAGCGAAGATGGCTGAAGAATCCGAGGTGCTCCAGGAGGCGCGCCGCAAAGCCGACCAGATCGTTGAGCAGGCCCGGACGACGGCCCGGGAAATTCACCGCAGCGCCCGGGTCTATGCGGACGAAATACTAGCGGGACTGGTGACCGAACTAAATCACCTCAGCCAGAGTCTCGAAACCAACCGGGCGGAGCTGCGGGAGGAATGAGGCTGGACCTTGGGGGCGATCCTACCCGCGCAAGGGAGCGGGTCACAACGCCGCGCTGCCTTGAGACAGGGAAAGTTTGGGGGCGGCGGGCATAAATTTTAGGGAGGTATCGAAGCCAGCAGAGAATGAATACGCGTGGGGTTGCGCTGGCCCTGTCTTCGGGGGGCGCCCGGGGAATGGCGCATATAGGTGTGCTCAAAGCGCTTGAAAAACACCGCATTCCCATTGTGGCGATTGCGGGGTCCAGTATGGGAGGCGTGGTCGGGGCCCTTTACAGCACCGGCTACTCCGGGGAAATGATCCACGAGATTGCCCGGAGCATCAAGCGCAGCCACTGGATGGACTTTTCCCTGTCTAAAATGGGCCTGCTGGCGGGCAAAAAACTGGAGGGGCTCATTGAACTCTACACGCAGGGGAAGACTTTTGCGGACTGCAGCCCCCCGCTGAAACTGGTGGCCACCGATATTGAAAGCGGCAGTGAGGTGGTGATGGATTCGGGGCCTTTAGCACACGCGGTGCGCGCGACAGCGGCCATCCCGGGAATGTTCAGCCCGGTGGTCCTGGAGGGCAGGACTCTGGTTGACGGCGGCATCATCAACCGGGTGCCGGTGAGCGTGCTCACGGGGATGCCCGGATCGCTGACGGTGGCGGTGGATGTGGGCGTGACGCTGACTCCCAAGGTCCACTCCCTGTTCGATGTGCTGTTCCAGTCGTTTGACATTATGGCCCGTGAACTCCGCGGCTACCTTCCGGTGCGGGCTGACGTGGTCATCGAGCCGCAGATAGAGTTCAGCCGCGGGGGCCATGCCTACCATGTGGATGCGATTGTCAAGGCCGGCGAGGACGCTTGCGAGGCGGCCATGCCCCGCATTATGCAGCTTTTAGGGGAAGAATGAGGAGGGGTTCAATGAAGGGCGGGAAAAAAACCCA
>JAKAAS010000295.1 GCA_021802225.1 Bacillota bacterium | reverse complement strand
GTGTAGAGTCCAGTCCCAGCGGTACCATGGCACGGAACGAAAACCCCTCATGCGGCAGACGGCGGCATGAGGGGTTTTCATTTGCGGCACACCAGAACATCAGTGGCCGCTCGGCCCTGGCTGCTTGGGGGGAGAGACCACAAAAATTGACCAGCCGTTATTGTATCCTGCCAGAATCTGATGATTGCCAATAGCCTCCAACGGGTAAGGCGCAGAGGGAGTGGACTGGGATTCCGGAGGAGGAGTGATTAGCTGCCATAGTGAGGTCTGCTTGACCCAGCGGTAAATGGAGCCCGTGGGGGAACCGTAAAGCAAATCCCCATTCGGGGCCGAGGCCAGCTGACCGATGCCGACCTGCTGACCAGTGGTTGGCACCGCAATAGCCGTCCACTTTTGAGTATGGGGGGAATAGCGCACCAGCACAGGATTGGTCAGGTTGATTAGGGCGGAGATCCCGCCGGCCGGTGACATGACCATGCTTGAGGGAGCTGCTCCCAAAGCAGGGAAGTGGGGCAGTTCCTGCCAGCTCTGGCCGCCATTGACCGTCTCCAGCACGGGCCCGATTCCCGTTCCGGAAATGGGCACCAGGGCCACCGCCATTTGCCGCGCGTTGCTCGGATTAATTGCGAAATCCTCGGCCTGCCACCGGTTGGTGTTGAGCGTCATCATAGACGTCCACGACACTCCATTGGCACTGGTTTCCACAGTGCCATTGACAATAGCCCAATATTGATGGCCCATAGCCACGACATTGGAAAAAGTGGTTGCCCCCAGACCCCAAGGCACCCAGCTGATGCCGCCATTGTGGCTGACATAGCCGGAGCTTAGACCGGAGGGGTTTTCTTCCGCCAGCAGCACAGAACGGGGGCTGGCAGGCAGAGCCGATATCGTGTCAATGACATTGCCCGCTGCATTGCCCGGAGACTCTGTCCAGTAGGCCTTGCTCTGGCCATGGAGCACGGCCCACGTATTGTTGTGGGTCAGGTAAATGAGAGAACCGGCGGCCGCAAATGATGAGATAGGCGTGGGCAGGCCGGAAACCCACGTCCCTTGCAGGGGCCGAGCCTGGGGGTGGGGAGTGATGACATCGCCGCCCGTGGTGACATCTCCCACAAAATCATACACGGGGACCCCCTGATTGAAGAGAGTGCCCCCCACAACATCACGCCGGTTGTCCAGTTTTAGGACCAGCGAAGTGGCTGTAATCTGCCCCACGGTGAATTTGCCCGCCAGTGTCAGAGCATGCCCCGTGGGCACGGCCATGGGGTAACTGGCGTACACCGGCGACATGCCGATGACCTGAACCTGCTGGTTGCTCAATTGGGAGAGAATATTCTTGACAGAGGGCGACAGTGCCGGGGCGGTCAGGGTCTTCTGACCAGTCGAGGTGTGGCTCTGCCCTGCCGGATGGATTTGCGGCGCAATGAGCAACGCTGCAACAGAGGCCGCGGCTGCGCTCAAGAAAATCTGACGCCTCCGAGCTTTTCTCCGGATCGCTTTTTTCGGGTGCCAGTCTGGTTTAAAGTATAAGCCCATCCCGTCCGCCATAGCCCGGTCCATGCGCTCCCCCACTGTGTCATGACGGTCTTCGCTCATAACAGTCCCTCCTTCCATATGGGTTCTAGCAAAGGACGCAAGTGCTGGCGCGCGCGGTACAGGCGTGTCTTTACCACTTGCTCAGTCACTCCTAAAGCAGATGCCGTCTCTTTTAACGACCGATCCATGTAATAAAAGAGCAAGATACATTGCCGTTCCACGACACCCAGTTTCATGACAGCATCCAAGACATTCACATCATCCAAGAGAAGGGGAACCTCATCGACAGACGCCTGCGTGACCTCGAGAATATCGGTCGGATCCTCGGGGTGACGTTTATAATAGCGCATGCGGTCGCGGCAGAGATTAGTGATGGTGTGAAAAAGCAAAGCGGGACTCAGCGTGTCAGCTCCATTGCGCTCCGTGTGCCGCCATAACCGCACAAAAGCTTCTTGCGCGGTATCTTCGGCGTCATCCTTCACATGCAGCGTGACAAATGCATACCGCAGGGCCCGGTCACCATATTCCTCCATAAATTGAGTAAACCGCCGTTCTTCCTGTGCGTCCGTGAGAGGCCACTCCTTGTTATCGTGTCTCATTCAGCATAACGCTAAAACCCCGGTCAAGGTTACACTGACCAGCAAAATCTCAAATTTCTTGGCGCAATGTTCTATGTATGACAGCACGGGGCCGGGATGTGCCTAGCCGCGTGCTGTCATCCGGTCCCAGAAAACCTGGTCCGGGCACTGTGCTCCCGCTAGTTTTCCAGAAGACTAATTTCCGAGAATATAGACGGTGACCGGCTGCACGCCGAAATTGGACACGGTATGGGAACCGTCATTCATGAAGATGTCAATGCGGTTCCCCTGAATAGCTCCGCCCGTGTCCATAGCTTGCCCCAAAAATCCTCCGCTGGGCAATGATGCATCCTGGTAACCCTGGACGTAGACGGTGGACTTCAGGGGAATGATGCTGGGGTCCACGGCAATCATCCCTGCCTGCAGAGGCTGGCCAAATGCGTCGACAGGTCCGTAGGGATAGTTATCTTGAAGGCTGGGCCCGTAAGCCGTCGCCGTCATGTGATACACAGCCACGACCGGTTTCCCGTCAACGGTCTGGGTGCTGTAGCTGGCGGCCGGGGAGCCCGCGTTTTCCGATGGCGAATAGGCCGGTGTCAGATTGAATCCCGACAAGATATCCTGCCACGTTGCGGCGTCGGCCACTCCAGTCACGGGAAGACCGCTGGCTTGCTGAAAATCTTTGACACCCTGTTCGGTTTTCGGGCCGAAGACTCCGTCAGCAGGTCCTACGGCGGAGTAGCCCAGGTCTTGCAGGTCCGCCTGCAGGGTCATGACCCAATGCCCTTGATCTGAATAGGATAGTTGTTGCTGCATGGCCGGATGCAGCGCCGTGAGACTAGATAGTGTGACACTTTGCGCCCAGGACGGGGCCGACAGCAGCAGCGTCCCACTCATGGCAGACAATGCTACCGCTACAGATTTCCACATGCATAATCCTCCTCTCGATTAACGCCGCCGAAGTTAGTTTACGGGTTCGGGCACGAGAGTCCCTGCCTCTGACTCATCAAAGGGTTCACCCTGGCGAATAATCCCCCGGTTCCCGAAGGAATTTGGCGTTTGCTGACGACCGTAAGTCTACCGCCTGCACGGTTTTTCGCGAAATGCACCTAGCCGGGCTTAAGCCCGCTCAGCGACACGGGGGGAACAGATCCCTCAAATCCCGGCGATTCCGCCATCTCCCGGGGTCTAACCCATCTTTTGCAGAAAGTGCAAACATGTGGATCGGGCAATAAACTTGGCGAATGGCGAAAATCCGCATAAAATACAAGGTATAATGGCGTAATGAGTGTATTGCGTGAGGAAGGATACTAGAGGACCGTGTTCATTTCTTACCTAAAAATTACCATACGGGAGATGGCCAGGAATCGGCTCGATACAGATGAGGCATACTGAACGTGGAGGGAACACATTGCTGATCGACGGTAATGCCTTGATAATTCCGGTGGCCTTGCCTGACGAACTGGAAGCACTGCGGCTGCGGAGCGACCCGTCAGCACGTCAGCTGCCAGCGCATGTAACCGTCCATTTCCCGTTCGCTGACGAGCCAAAATCCCGCGTCATCGCGCCCCAGCTCAAAAGACTGTTGAGCAAAATGGCCCCGTTCCGCATATATTTTGACAGCATAGGCCAATTTGACATGACCGATGAGGTGATCTTTTACCTAAAGATCACGGTGACACCGGAACTCATTGCCCTGTTCGAGACCATCTGGCAAAAATTTCGGAGTTACCCGCCTTACGATGGAAAACATCAAGAGATCATCCCGCATATTACGCTGGCGCGCTTTTCGCGTCCGGTGGGCGAGGAAGTTCCGGACCATATAGCGCAGGTCGTCTCCCAGCACCGCGATTCACTGCACTGGGACATCTCCGAGGTCGAATGGGTCAATGTGCAGCCGGGAGTTCCGGGCTGCC
>JAKAAS010000294.1 GCA_021802225.1 Bacillota bacterium | reverse complement strand
GCTTTTTTTGTACTATACCACGTTGGCATTCTCGCGTCAAATAATAATTCACTCGCCTGCATAGTGCACGGAACATAGGGCGGGCTGTGGACAGGCACGGTCAATCGGTCAGGGGAAATGAAGAACATTTGCGGTTTGGCCCCGCTTATGGCATAAAATGATTGGCGAGGGCACAATGGCCGCACTCTTGGCTCGACGGACGGACAGATGTGCGGCAGCATACCCTTTCCCTCGTGAAGGGGACTTCAGTCCTGAGACGGTTCCGGGCAGCACAGGCACTTCGTTCAGCGCCTTTGTTCAGGAGACAAGGTGACCGTCCTGGACACAGGGCGGACGGTTTAGAAAGGCAGGGGAATTCTTATATGCAATGGGCTTCTCGGATGAAAAAGATTCCTCCATATCTCTTTTTGGAGCTGGACAACATCATCGCGCAAGAACGGGCTCAAGGCCGCGATATTATCAGTCTGGGCATCGGCGATCCCGACCGTCCTACGATTCCCGTCGCGGTCGAGGCCCTAAAGCATGCGGTGGACAACCCCGCGACTCACCGCTATCCCAATTATCTGGGCAGCTTGGAGTTCCGGCAGGCTGTTGCCGATTGGTATGAGCGGCGGTTTCATGTCAACCTGGACCCCGTCCATGAAGTGGTGGGCCTCATCGGGTCTAAAGAAGGGATTGCCCACCTGATTTGGGCAATGGCGGAACCGGGTGACATCGTGCTATTGCCGGACCCCGCCTACCCGGTTTATTATACCCAGACGATATTAGCAGGCGCCGAGCCCTACGCGGTGCCCCTGACCGTGGAACACGGCTTTCTTCCGGACCTGCGCGCAATTCCTGAGGCGGTCTGGGCACGGGCCAAAATGCTTTGGCTCAACTATCCCAACAATCCCACCGGCGCGGTGGCTTCCCGCGAATTCTACCAGGAAGCGGTTGACCTGTGCGGACAGCATGAGGTATTGCTGTGCAGCGACGGCGCCTACTTGGAAATGGGCTTCGACGGGTATCAGGCACCTTCCGTGCTGGAGATCCCCGGGGCAAAAGAGACAGCCATTGAGTTTTACTCCCTGTCAAAACCCTTTAACATGACGGGCTGGCGCATTGCTGCAGCCGTGGGCAACGCCTCCGCGGTCGAAGCATTAGGCACCCTGAAGAGCAATCTGGACTCTGGTCCATTCACGGCCGTGCAAGATGCCGCTGTCTCGGCGCTGCGGTCAGGCCCCGCCCCGTTCTTCACGGCGATGAACGCCCTGTACCAAGAACGGCGCGATATCGCCGTGCGCGCCCTGACCTCCATGGGCATTCCCCTTCAGGCTCCGGAGGCCACTTTTTACCTCTGGTTCCAGGCGCCTTTTGGCATGACATCGGCCGAAGCCACAACGTACTTTATCCGCGAAGCCGGAGTCCTTCTGACCCCGGGAGAAGCTTACGGAACCCATGGCCAAGGGTGGATGCGCATCTCTCTGACCATTGATACGGCCCGGCTGCAAGAGGGCCTGGAAAGGATGGCGGCAGCCATCCAGAAGCGTCCCCCAGTCTAATCCGGCATTCTCTCACAGCACCGTGACCAGCGTCTTCAGATAGCGGACCACACGGCCTGGCCGGCTGTTCAAAACCCTCAGCCCTCCGGGGCCCAGGGGCACAGGCACCACGTCTTCCAGCTCATGGTCGGCGAGAGGATGGCGGGCATGCTCTCTGAACGCCCGGACCACTTCGTCGGCCGTGTCTGGAACCCGCATCTCGACAGCAATAGCCACACGCCCCGCCCCGTCCTGGGTGTAGCCCCTGACGCGGCAGTCCGCCTCCGCTACGTCCAGCCCCACTTCCTCGAGGGCTTCGCGGCGGGCTGAGACCACCGGCAAAAACCGGCCGCCAACAATATCCCCCGCGTCAGCCGAGCCGCCGACAGCCTGAATCCAGCCGGGCCGCGATGTTTGGGCGCTCATGACGCCAGCTATCAGACAGTGGTCGCAAGTGCATAGACAGGCCGCGGCAAACAGCACCCGCACCTGATAAGGGTCGTCCTCAGGCAGACTTCTGCCATAGAGATAGTGCGCATAGTCTGTGACGGCAGCATAAATCCGGCTCCCCCCCGTGCGCTCCTCAACACGCTGCACCGAAAGCACGGGTCCCCGGAAAAACTGCGGGGACACTCGGGTCTCCCGCGTCCAGCACTCCTCGACCGCCTTCTGCACCTCATCTGGAAGCCGCAGCGGAAGAGCATCCACGAACACTTCGACGGCGTGGTCTTCCACCCACCGGGGCAAGTCCATAGTTTCTTGCCTCCCTTCCTGACTAGAGCGGCCACCCATTTCCTGGCCTTTAGTCTTTGATAAACCACACATCGACAACAAATCCGACAATCAAAAGGATTCCAATGACCGTATTAATCATGACCGACTGCCCATGCAACTGGGCAAATTGGCTGGACGTGCTGTGGATATCATTCATCACCCGCAGCAAGCTGTTGGCGTACAGCACTAAAATCCACGAGATCAGCGCCTCCGCGAATAGCACCCAGCCCATCTTCCGGGGGGAAAACCAGGCCACGATGAGGGCTCCCACCATGGCGGCACCCCCTGCCCACAATCCTATATCATAATAGGCGGGAAAAATTTGCACCAGCAGCTTTCCCGCGTCCTCCAGGGGCAGCACTCTGAACACCGCTTCCGCCACCACCAGCGAGAAGAAAATGATGGTCCCCAGCCAAATCCCACTGCCCATGCTCCACAATAGCCGGCCGATCTTGCGTGTCACTCTTCCGCCTCCGCTCTCTAGTCTCTTAAGAATAAATTATGCCCGGCGGACAACACAAGACCTGCCATTTTCTTTACGGCGGGTTTGGTTGCTCCCAGCGCTTCTTTAAAGTACCATGAACAAGGACAGCATCTGAGGGCTCACCTGAAAGGATACCGTATGCACGACAAGGTTTCTGCGCGGTTTATCGATATACAGGCATCGGTCGGTCCCGGCCTCTTCCGGCTTTCACCCGTGCTTGCGGAAGTTCTCGGGCAGTTTTCCGCCAATACGGGCGACTGGGGGGTCATGATCCGGGAGCACGACCCTTATCTCCTGCTTGGTCCCAAGGACCGGCGGCTGCCCCAGCTGGAAGAGGCCACCCGCTGGGCTTCGCAGCAAGGCTATCCCGTCTTTATGCGGGTTGGCGGGGGCTCCGTCGTCCTCCTCGACCGGACCTGCCTGAGTTTTGCTGTCTCCATGCCGTGCCGCGACCTCACCGTATGGGAACAAAACTTCCGGGTGATGGCCCAGCCGGTAATCGACGGTCTCGCTATGCTGGGCATTCCTTGCCGTTTTGGCCGCGCCGAAGGCTCCTATTGCGAGGGGCCCTTTGATCTGGTTACCAGCGGCAGCGGCCAGAAAATTTCCGGAATTGCCCAGGCTATCCGGGGAGGGTCGGCCCTGGTGTCTGGAATGATCCTCGTGGAGCAGGATCCCGTCCGCACCACTCACTTTATCCAGGAGTTTTACCGGCGGGCCGGGAGCGGCCAGGTCCTCCGTGAATCCGTGGTGACAGCGCTCAACCGCCTGCCCGGATTTGAAACGGTCACGATAAGCGCGGTGCGTGATGCTCTGGTGAGAGGATTCGCTGAGACCTTCGACATGCGTCCGGACATCTTGTCTCCACAGGAATGGGCCACCGCCCAAAAACTTGCTGAAGCCCGCCTGATAGCGGACCCCACACTAAAGGAGAACTGCGATGCATACCACCATTGAAACAGACAAGGGCACGATGATTCTTGAACTGTATCCGGAGGAAGCCCCCGGGACCGTGGCCAATTTTGCGAAGCTGGCCCAGTCGGGATTCTACGATGGCCTGACCTTTCACCGGGTCATACCCAACTTTGTGATCCAGGGGGGAGATCCCAATGGAAACGGCAGCGGGGGCCCGGGATACACGATCAAATGCGAAACGGAAGGCAACCCGCACAAGCATTTGAGAGGATCCATGTCGATGGCTCACCGCGGGAAGGACACCGGTGGCAGCCAGTTTTTCATCTGCCACAGCCCCCAGCCGCAT
>JAKAAS010000293.1 GCA_021802225.1 Bacillota bacterium | reverse complement strand
AATGGATGGGAAGTTTGCATGGAAAGATTCGATGATTGGGGCGACCATCAGTGTGGGGGCGGCGCAGCTGCAGCCGGCGATGACCCAGGAAGAACTGTTTGCGGCGGCCGACCGCGCCATGTATGAGGCAAAGCAAAACGGGAAAAATCGGGTGGTGGCCTCGTAACCCCAGTCACGGACGGATTAAGTAGAAGAGTGTCCGCAATTCATGCAAGACCGAAACACTGGCGCAAGATTGTGCACCCCATCCCACTTCCGCTACACTTCATTGGAGAGGTGAAAAATGTGGCGGATCTAGATTTGAATGAGCTTCGCCTCTGGAGACAGTTCTTCGAACAACATCCTGTGGCGTACCAATTGATGGTGCATACCCGCAGATATGGGCCAGATACCCCTATGATCGTACATAAACGTCTGCTCGGTCACCAAAGCGGCCTGACCATTGAGACAATCCGTGAGAACTACGATATTTTGCTGGAATTTGGCCTGCTGGAAAAGACCGAAGGCAAGGAATTGGACCGCAATCACTTGACCTCCTCAATCAAGAAAACTTTAAAGCGCCGGCAAAAATATCATGCGCCACGCAAAACCCATACGTATTATCAGCTGTCGCGCAAAGGGAAATTAGTGGTGCGCTATCTTGAGCACGGTGAGGACAGAATCTAAGAGCCCGATTAACGGAAGGGCCAACGGCCGTTCTTCTCCAACGGCAGGCGATGAGCTTTACTGAGGTCCAAAATGTGGCATTTAGGATCCATGTGGGCGGCGGGGCAATGACACCCGTCAAGCATGAAGCAAAACATGATCGGGAGAAATCTGAGATTACTAAAACTATATATTTTGGAGAAGCGCTTGGCGCTTGACCATCTGCGGATGGGCGTGGTAAAATTGCTTTTGTTGTGGAAGCAACGGGACAATATCAAAAAAGGTATTGACCAGCACGCCGAAGATCATTATAATAAGAAAGCGGCTCGTTAAGGCCAGTCAATGGGGATGTAGCTCAGTTGGGAGAGCGCTTGAATGGCATTCAAGAGGTCAGGGGTTCGACTCCCCTCATCTCCACCAGCGACCCCATGGTCTAGAGGCCTAGGACATCACCCTTTCAAGGTGGTAACCCGGGTTCGAATCCCGGTGGGGTCGCCATCTATTTGGGCCATTAGCTCAGTTGGTTAGAGCATCCGCCTTTTAAGCGGAGTGTCGAAGGTTCGAGTCCTTCATGGCCCACCATTAATGAAGTTAGGCCAGTAGCTCGAATTGGTAGAGCAGCGGACTCCAAATCCGCGGGTTGGGGGTTCGAGTCCCTCCTGGCCTGCCATTTTTGCGGGTGTAGCTCAATGGTAGAGCCTCAGCCTTCCAAGCTGATTACGTGGGTTCGATTCCCATCACCCGCTCCAATTGGGGCTTTAGCTCAGCTGGGAGAGCGCCTGCTTTGCACGCAGGAGG
The DNA here is from genome assembly GCA_021802225.1 of Bacillota bacterium. The sequence goes on along the minus strand of JAKAAS010000293.1, from coordinate 2,602 downwards.
TCAGCGGTTCGATCCCGCTAAGCTCCACCACTTATTTTTACGATTGATATTGGGGAGTCGCCAAGTTGGTAAGGCACGGGAATTTGGATCCCGCATTCGCAGGTTCGAGTCCTGCCTCCCCAGCCACTTAAAAATGAGACACCGCAAGCGATTGCGGTGTTTTTTATTTTGCGCGGGTCGTCCCCAAACGCCCCTCCATCCCCACTTTCATCCCCATGAACCAATGTACCGAACGATACGGAAACGGTCAGAGCCATACGCGGCGGAGAAAATGCCAGCGGGTGGCGGTTCCGGCAAGAATGCCGGAACTGTTGCCAAGCTGTGATCTCAGCGGCAAGGGCACCCGGTCATGAACCGTTGCAAGGATTCACCCGCCGCGCGCAAAACCCCTATGAATGGCAGAGCAAAAGGGGAGTACGCCACGGAGCTGACAGTATTTAGTCGGTGCAATTCCGACCCGTCCAAGGATTATCCATCCAGACGGAATCGCGTGTTGCGCCCACCTCCGCGAGGAGGCGGGTGAAGTGTACACCGAAGCGACTGCCAGGCCGCAGCCCCGAGGCTCCTCTCTACCTATCCCACCGTGACGCATGAAATGGGACACGTGTGAGTAGGTCAGGGATGATGCGCAAGGATTTGTTTAGCGGGTGCCAACGCAAAAATACAAATGGGATCAAAAAAATGGGCGATATCTCGCCACGTTTACTATTATGATTATACCGCAGGGGAAATTATAAGTCTATTTTTTCGGAGGGAATTTCTCTATGATGAGCACACCCGTCCGGGCACTCATCATAGAGAGGAAATGCTAAGTGATGTTAAAATATCGATTTTCCACAGGCCCTCTTGCTCACTCCCAGTTTCGGTGGTTCTATCTGGCCCGGACTATTTCGCTGTTTGGCAGTGGGATGACACCCGTGGCATTGGCATTTGCGGTCCTTCAGGCCCGCGGCGGGCAACAACTGCTGGGCTATATTCTCGCGGCTGAGCTCTTGCCCAACATTATGATGGTGCTGATCGGGGGATCAGTAGCCGACCGGTATCGTCGTGACCGGCTCATCTTGCTAGCGAATGTGGGTTCCGGTTTCTCGCAAGCGTGTATTGCCGCCATTGTTCTCACCGGCACCAATCCATATTGGATTTTCCCCTTCGCTATCATGAATGGGGTGTTAGGAGCTTTCACCAGTCCCGCGATGCGTGGCATTGTTCCTGAACTGGTTGATACGGGGGAGATCAAGCAGGCCAACGCCCTGTTGAACACGTCCCGCAGTGTAGGCCGGATTGTGGGTCCGGCAGCAGCAGGCATTCTCGTGGCCACCGCTGGAGGTGGTTGGGGTATCGCCCTCGACGCACTGAGTTTTTTCATCGCGGCCGCCTGTATGGTCCGTGTGCGGATTGTGTCCCATCCTACGATTTCTGCGACTTCGTTGCTCCACCAGATTGGTGAGGGGTGGGGATATTTCCGGAGGATTCAGTGGATTTGGTTGATGACCGGCGCTTGGACCATGATGAATGCGGTGCAGATGGGAGCATGGCAGGTTCTCGGGCCTATCATCGCCAAGCATACGTTTGGTTCGGCTGGTTGGGGTCTCACACTTAGCTTTCGAGCCATCGGCCTGTTAATCGCAAGCGTGATGATGCTCCGCTTTCAGTTCTCCCGCCCTCTGCGCGATAGCATGCTAGCCGCAGCAATGGTGGGCATCCCGATGGTGGTCCTCGGGCAAGGCCTTGCCCTGCCCTATCTGATGGCGAGCGCCATCGTGGCCGGGATCGGGTCGACAGTGTCCGGCATCGCCTGGGATACCTCTTTGCAACAAGGAGTGCCGAAGGAGAAGCTATCGCGAGTCATGGCATTCGATGAATTTGGCGCTTACGCAATGATACCTCTCGGAGAAATTCTCGCTGTGCCCGCCGCCCACGCATTTGGCTTGCTTACGGTGGAGACATGGGCCGGGTTGATCTTTATTGTCACAGCGCTAATACCTCTGGTCCTACCGGCGGTGCGCAAGATGACGGCGGCAGATATTCGGGCGTTGGGGTCAAAAACCGGATGAAGCCGTGCCTCAGTGAGCACTGCCCATGGCTGCATTCCTAGTCGTTCTCCGCCATGAAGTCTCGATCCGGGTTTGTCATGTTCACGCCACCGTCATCAGCCCAATATATTGCTTTCCGTATTCGGGGTTTGTGTAGCAATGCCAAAAACCGAAATAAGCTTGAAACCGTTACTCCATAACGGTTTCAATATGGGAAGGGAAAGCTTGATGGTACGGATTCAGAAGAGTTTTTCACGAAAAAGATGCCATTAACACGGATCAACTACGGGATATGACCGTGTTTCCAAGAAAATCGTCTCGTATTCCGGTTTTTGGTATGGTTGCTAGACAGACCCCGACACGGCCTCGCTCCTGGATGAATTTGCTCAACGGCTTAGCTATGTCATTGGTCGAACGTACACTGTAGCATACGGAAATATACAGAAATATACAGGGAAAACATGGCTTCGCGGAGATCTGGATCCACATTAAAAATGAGACCCGCAAGCGATTGCGGGTTTTGTATTTTGCGCAAATCATTCCTAAACACCCTGCCATTCCCACGAACC
>JAKAAS010000292.1 GCA_021802225.1 Bacillota bacterium | reverse complement strand
CTTTCTCCGCACCGCCTCCTAGGCTGCAGCCAGCGCACCCCAGATCCATGAGCCGGCCATACTGAGAAAGAGCAGCGCCGCCCCCGCTCCCAGCGCTATTTTAGGGCCATAGGGGAGCAGGTAACCGCTTAACAGGGCCATAAAGAACGAGCCCAGCGTACCCGATGACTGAAAAATTCCTTGCACCTTCCCCCGCGTCGCGTCCGAAGCGTGGCTCATCACGTCAGCACTGAGGGCAGGTGTAATCAGACTCATCGCGACCGCTTCGGCCACTGACAGGGCGATGGACAGCCACGGGCTGTCCGAGACTGTATACAGGATCACAATGACGCCATTGAGCGCCGCCCCAAAGTAAATCAGCGCCGAGCGCCGGGCCGCATGGTCTGCCAGCCGGCCCGCCAGAAAATTAAAAAGAAGGTATGGCAGCGCAAAGAGCGTCCACGACAATCCTATCACAATGTGGGTAGCACCAAGACGGGCCATGTAGATACTCCAGGTCGCATCGTACATGCCCCCCAATCCCATCCAGCCGAAGTTCATAATCAGCCACCGCCCCAGCTGGCTCCAAGGAATGGAAACCGGGCCGCCGTGCTGGGCGGCCCGGGAGGCAAACCGCTGCACCGCGCCCGCCTCGCGCACCCCGAACACCACAGCAAAAGTCGCGGCCAGATTCAGCACCGCTCCGACCTCAAAGGGGGTGCTGAGCCCGCCAATGGTGCTGGCCAGTCCCCCTATCATCGGTCCCAGGGCAAATCCCGCCATGTAAAACGACGAGAGCAAGGCAAAAGCGCGGCCCCGCCTGTCGGGCGCAACGCGGTCGGCCACCAGCGCGTTGGCAGCGGGTATAAAAGCCGCTACCCCCAGTCCCTGCAGGGCCCGGAACAGCAAGTAATAGGCCGGTGCTACCGGCACGAGGAACAGCACAGTGCCCACTGTGCTCAAAAGCGTCCCAGCCACCAACAGGCGCTTTCGCCCCCAGGAGTCAGACAGCGGCCCGAACAGCAGCTGTCCGATAAATGCCACCAGCGCATAGATCGCTGCCATTAAGCCCAGCCAGCTGAGGGGGAGGCCGCGGTCCTTCACAAACAGGGGCAAAAGTGGCAGAATCGTGCCGAATCCGCTCTGCACAATGAGGGTGGCCACCAAAAGAGGCCACAGAGACTGTTTGCCTGCCGGTTCAGAAGAATGCAAGCTGATTGGTCTCCCCAAGATTTTTCAGTGCTCCCTGGGCCCGGAGCAGGTCAATGACCCCTTTAGAGAGATGGGCGCGCTGGCGGAGGTCATCAATGGAGAGAAAAGGAACGCCGGCCCGCGCCTGGATAATGTTTTCAGCGGCTTGCGCTCCCAGTCCCGGCAGCGCGCCGAACGGGATCCGCAAACCATTGTCCTCAATTTGGAACCGTGCGGCATGGGAATTTTCCAGGCTGACCGGATGGAATTGAAATCCCCGGGCCAGCATCTCCCGCGCGATCTCCAGCATGGTGGTGAGCCCCTTTTCTTTTGCCGTAGCTTGATTTCCCTTTTCCTCGATATCTGCCAAGGCCTTGTTGATCCCCTTAATGCCTCCCAAAACCGGCTCGGGATCAAAATCCGAAGCCCGGACCGAAAAGTACGTCGCGTAAAATGCCAGAGGGTGATGGACCTTAAACCAGGCAATGCGCCACCCCATCATGACATAAGCGGCGGCATGCGCTTTCGGAAACAGATAGCTGATTTTCCGGCAGGACTCCACATACCAGGACGGAACCTGGTGCTCCCTCATAACACTCTCCTGCTCTGGTTTCAGCCCTTTGCCCTTCCGGACTGATTCAGAAATGCCGAACGCGGCCTGGGGTTCCAGATTCTTGCTGATGAGGTACAGCATAATGTCGTCGCGCGTGGCAATCACATCTGACAGCCCGCCGAGGTTTTGGCGGATAATGTCCTGGGCATTGTTGGCCCACACCTCGGTGCCGTGGGACAGCCCCGATATGCGCACCAGCTCAGCGAAGCTCTGGGGTTTGGTGTCGACCAGCATGCGCCGCACAAAGCTTGTGCCGAACTCCGGGATGCCCAAACTTCCCACCGGGGTGCCAATATCATCGGCCTTTACCCCGAGCGCCTTTACCCCTCGAAACAGACTCATCGTCTCGTCATCCTGAAACGGCACCGATTTCGCATCAATGCCCGTCAGGTCCTCGAGCATACGGATAGCCGTCGGATCATCATGGCCGAGAAGATCCAGTTTCAGCAGCCGGCCTTCAATGGAGTGATAGTCAAAGTGGGTGGTGATGATGTCCGATGTCTTCAGGTCGGCGGGATGCTGCACCGGACAAAAGTGGTGGATATCCTCATCGCGGGGCACGACCATCAGACCCCCGGGGTGTTGCCCGGTGGTCCGCTTCACCCCGGTTATGCCGGCCGCCAGCCACTCCAACTCTGCCCCTGAAACCTCGCGCCCATTTTCGCGGGCCCATGCCAGCACTAGTCCAAAAGCGGTCTTCTGGGCGATGGTGGCAATGGTGCCAGCGCGGAATACATGTCCTTCTCCAAACAGCACCTCAGTGTACTTGTGAATCTCAGGCTGGTACTCCCCGGAGAAGTTCAGGTCAATATCTGGCACTTTGTCGCCCTTGAATCCCAAAAAGGTCTCAAAAGGAATATCCTGACCGTCTCCTGCCATAGGATTCTGGCATTGTGGGCAGTTCTTGGGCGGCAGGTCAAACCCCGAGCCCACCGACAGGTCCGTAACGAACTCCGAATAATGGCACTGCGGGCAGCGGTAATGCGGTGGGAGCGGGTTGACTTCGGTGATATCCAGGAATGTCGCCACGAGGGACGAGCCCACCGAGCCCCGCGACCCCACCAAATATCCATCGTCTAGGGACTTTTTCACCAGACGGTGGGCAATGTAGTAAATGCTGGAGAATCCATTGTCGACAATGGAGCGGATTTCCTTGTCCAAGCGGGACTGCACCAATTCCGGGAGGATCTCTCCATAAAGGCTTTTGGCCCGGGATACCGGCACTTCTTGGACCACCCGTTCCGCTTCTTCCAACTTCGGTGAAAATAGGCCGTCAGGCACAGGTTTGATCACGGGGCACTGGGACGCAATGGCCAACGTGTCCGCCACCACCACCTTGTTTCCCAGCTCACTGCCGAGCCATTCCATTTCTTCCATCATAGACCGCGTACTGCGGAAATGCAGCACGTCGTCGCTGTCGTGCAGTTCGCCCTTGGCTGTGGCAGCCAGAATGTCCCGGAAAGCCTTTTGGTAGGGATAGAGATAGTGAGCATCTGATACGGCTGGCGTCGGTTTCGCTTGCGTGAGGCCCAAGGCGATTAAGTCCCGAACCCAGTCTTTGACGGCCTCATCCCCCCCCAGGTTTTCTTCCCGGGCCATATGCCGCAAGGCATCCGGCGGGCCCACCTCCCAGTAGTCATAGAAGCTGCACACGCGGTTCACATCCTCGGGCCCGGCGCCTCGGAACAGCGCCTCCTGAACCTCCCCGCCATGCAGGGGAGACCCCAACAGCCAGTGGGCCCGGCCAGCCTCCAGCACCGAACGGTAAACCCGCGGCACGCGGTGGAATGTTTCCAGGTGAGACTGGCTGATCAGGCGGTAGAGAGCGCCCACACCCTCCTGGGAGCGCAGGAGCAGGGTGACCGGAATAGGCCGCCCGATAGTGAAGGGCTGCGGCACGGCGTCCCACAGAGCATCCAGAGACTGCACCGTGCCATCTTCGTTTTGCAGAAGTTTCAGTAATAGGAGGCCCGTAGCTTCCGCGTCGGCGAGAGCGCGGTGATGCTGCGACAAAGGGATTTTCAAAGCATTGGTCAAAGGGCCCAGCCCGTAAGCCTTCAACCCCGGCAGCCGGATTCTTGCCAGTGTCAATGTGTCAATGACCGGGAACTCCCACGCTTTGCCCGGAAACAGCTGCCCAAAATATTTGGCCAGGTACCCCATGTCGAACCGGGCGTTATGGGCCGCTAAGACCGCCCCGGATGCAAAGGCAAAAAATTCCCGAAAGACCTCATCGGCGCCTGGAGCTTCTGCCACTTCATCAGGGTGTATCCCCGTGATC
>JAKAAS010000291.1 GCA_021802225.1 Bacillota bacterium | reverse complement strand
TACCCATAGCGCCGGAGTGAAAATCCCGGGGAGAAAAGAGGTAGCCGCGCGCCGTTCCGCTGTGGGCGGTCACAACACCCCACTGCTCCTGGTGCGCCTGGTCAATCACAGCCCCTAAAAGCCGGTCCTCGGGATTGCGCTCCCACTGCACTTCGGCCGATATCAGACCCGCCTGCCCCATCTCCGACACGATGCGAGAATATGACGCTTTCCGTGCAATTTTCAGCGCCTGCGCTAGTCTGTGCTGCTGGGCACTGGTGTAGGAATGCCGGGACCGGTGGTGCAGCGCGGTATTGACCCGGCCTGGCCCAATCAGTCCCACAATGACGGCATAGGGCGCCATCGGCCATTTTTCCAAAAGCATGCCCTGTACCGGATCGAAAACCACCATGTGAGGATACATGACCCCGTCCGAAGGTTCAATCTGTGCAGCCAGGCGGGCAATCGTAGACGGCAGGAGACTGCGGTCATACGCCGCCGCCACAGCACGCATGCTGGCGACAATATCTGCCGAACTCGATGCCATGCCTTTGCCGATCGGGATGACTGAGGAAATGCTCAGAATCCCTCCGGGCTTCTTCAATGCCTGACATGCCAACAGTGCCGCAATTTGCGCCTTTTTGCGATGTCTGGGATAGACCACAACTTCTGAATTCTCACCCGGAATAAATTTGGCCCGGGTTCCCCACCGGATCGGTATCGTTACCAGAAATGGAGTCTGATCAATAACACCCTGAACCAGCTCGCCAAATGTTCCGGAAGAGAATCCCCAGCCAGCCTGCTTCATGGGGGTCCCCTCCTTGAAACTTGCTACCATTGTACCATGCCTTGTCAGCATGGAAAGCGCCCGTTGCCAAGCCCGCACAGCTAATCCGGCAATTTTGTCAGGGAGGGGAGGACACGGAATTAAAAGATGGCGGATGCCGGATGCGGTTCAGGAACTGGGAACGAGGGAAGGTTCCGCAGCCCAGGCGTTCAGCAGCGTGTCCACCGTGCTGGTAGCGCCTTCAATGATGACCTCCGTTTTGCGCTCTAAAAAAGCCGCTTCTTCCATGCTGTCAGGGAGGCTGCCCACAAACACGGTCAGGGCCCCCACCGTCTCGGTCGTGGCGCTCAGACTTTTGTCCGGCAGGCTGGACAGCGCGTGCACGCTGGCTTTTTCCGTGATGACCACCGCATTGGAGTCCGGGGCCGCAAAGCTCATAATCACCACACTCTTGCCCTGCGCATTCGTACCCGTGTTAATGGCATTGAGCGTCATGTTGGCGCCAGCCGGCGGGAGCGCAATGGGAAAATCGACTTCGCCTTCCGCGATATTGAGTGCGGTGCCAGTCTCAGACAGCGCCACTTCGGGTGTGACCCCGGCTGGGGGCACGAACGTATAAACGCCGGCCGGGAGAGAAGGATTCACCTGGAAATGGGAGAAGTCCTCCGTCACATGGGTTGAGCCCCACTGAGCCTGCCACTCGGTCAGCACATTGGTTTTGGTGTCGTAGGTGACAGACATCGCCGCCTGCTCCGTAGCCGACGGAAAAGGCGCACTCATCTGCAAAGTCACCAGGCTGCCCTTGACCACGACAGATTTCAGCGCGCTGGCCCGGATCAGGGCCGGAATGCGCGCCGCAGCGCTCAAAGGCTGATCAGCCGCAGGCAGCCCCGGCAAGAGCGAATAATGCTTGGTGCTCTGTGGGTACCATATGGTTTCGTGATCATTCACGTAGAAAGACATCGGAGATGGCGACGACAGGCTGACCACATATTGCCCGTCGGCCAGATCACTGGTAACCTGATAATCCAGGGTCTGAGGACGGCTCCCGCTCACAGCCAGCGACTCGCTGACGTCCGTCCGCACGCTCTGCCAGTCGGCCATGCGGGTCAAAATTTCTTTTTCTACCGTGTTCGGTTTCGTGTTGTGGGTGATAGCCTGCGGCCGGCCAAACCCGCAACCTGCGGCCGCCCAAGCTAGTATTCCCACGATACTGTAGGTCTGCCAACGTTTCATAACTCTATGGTATCTCGTTTGCCCGTTTCGGGCAAACGCTGGCCTTCATGCGCCATCTTTGACGCACCACTACGACAAGAAACTTGGGGCAATCCCCGCGGGAGGACTATGTCGCACATCATCGTCTCGATTCTGGTTGTCTCTATTATCGCGCTCATGGTGCCGTGGGTCCTGCTAAGGACGAAAATCAAGATCCCGTTTGCGGCTGCGGAGATTTTGCTGGGAGTAGTCTTCGGCAAGAGCGGGTTCGGGTGGATTCACGACCCCGCCCCCGTCAGCTTCCTGTCCCTCTTTGGCTTGTCTTACATTATGTTTCTCTATGGGCTGGAGACGAATTTAGATTCCTGGCTGAAAGGCAGCGCCACCAAACTCCCCCACAGCAAGTGGCTGTGGCCTATTGCCTTGCTGTGGATGGGTCTGGCATTCACCGAAGGATTTCTGTTTCAGGGCTTGGGGATGGTGCATGCCCCCGTGGCTGTGTCCCTGCTGCTGGGCAGCAGCGCCCCCACTGTGCTCTTGCCCACGCTGAAGGAGCGGGGTCTGGTCGACACAACATTCGGACAGTGGATCTTGTCCATCAGCCTGGTCGTGGACTTTACGAGCTTGCTGGGAGTGACCGCTTTAGCCGCGCTCACCCGCCACGGCGCCGTGCTGCGCATTTTCCTCGTGCTGCTGCTGTTCATCCCGCCGCTCATCGCCAAATCCACTTCAGGATTCTTGCACCGGGCCTGGTTCGGCAGCGGCCATGACAGTGTCACTGGACAGATCGGGGTGCGCGGGGTGATGATGATCATCACCCTCTTCATCGCGTTGGCGGACACACTGGGCACCATCACCGTGCTGGGCGCGTTCCTCGCAGGCATTGTGGTATCCATGATTGTGGGACGCGACCGGGCGATATTGCAAGACAAGCTGGATGCCTTGGGATTTGGCTACTTCATTCCATTTTTCTTCGTCACCGTAGGGTCCAACTTGAACCTGCGCCCCGCTCTAGCATCGGACCACATCTGGATCCTGGCGGGCCTGTTTCTGATCGGCGTGGTAGCCATCAGCACGGGTGCATCGGTCATCTTGCTGCGGCTGTTTCCCAAGCCGCATGCCCTGGCCATGGCCGCGCTGCTGGCCACGAGGCTGTCGGTGACGGTCGCCGGATCCTTGATTCTCTATCAGGCCCATATCATTTCTCAGTCCCTGTATCTCGCCATGATCATCACCTCAGTGCTATCAGCACTTATCTTCCCGCCAATATTCCACCGTTTAAGTCCTGCCCGTCCCCCGTCGCGGCACGATATAGTCCTCATCGGCCCCAACCACTGGACCCGGCCTATCGCCAACCACCTGAAAACTCAGGAATACCCGGTGCACACCTATGAAACCGCCAGCCAGGCCAGCGCCATGGCTCCCGTTTTCGCCCAGACGGTGCATGTGGTGGCTTTGCTGGGTGCGGCCCAGTGGGAGCAAAACATTGCATGGGGCAGGAAAATCGCCGCGCTGCTCCATCCTGACCATGTCATCGTCGATGTGCCCACCGAGGCCCGCGAACAGGCCCAGGCCGCCGGGCTGATCCCCTTTGTCGCTGCGGTGGCCTCCATGCAGCTCCTGGAAACAATGATCCGCTCCCCGCTCTCGGGTCTTGTCGAGACTAGCCTGTGGGCGTCCATGCTGGAACTGGAAGTCACCAACCCCGGCGCCGTCAATGTAGCCCTGCGCGACTTGAGGCTGCCGGAGGACACGCTGGTGATCGGCATCGCGCGGGAACGGGAGCACCTCATCCCGCGCGGGTCTTCCACATTGCGGGAAGGGGATATGGTCACTGTGGTCTGCCCAGCCCCCCGGCGCCACGAGATCCGCGGCATATTCGAGAGTCCTCCCCCTATTTAGCGCTCAGGGGCCATGTCCTCTTGGGCGGCCAGCAGGCGGCGCAGCGCCTCTTGGCCGGGGTCATCCCCGCCTGACGCCATCAGCAATGCCCCCGCCGCCGGGGACAGGCAAGGGGCATGGATGTCGCAGGCCGGATACGCTTCACCCACAATCTCCCCGAAATGCGTGCGCAAGACATCCGACGCCCCGTTCCACAAAGAC
>JAKAAS010000290.1:3291-4085 GCA_021802225.1 Bacillota bacterium | reverse complement strand
CACCTCCAATCATCTGCGATTCGGGATCTCCCGTACTCCCGTCACCCAGCCAGACCGTGTGGTGGGAGACGGGGGAGCGGTGCCGACGGATGTCGCGTTGGGCGGAATAGCCCACAAATACCGTGCCGACGAACACACTGCCTTCTGGGCTCTTAAGGAGGGCGCGCACTGCGGGTCCGTGGTAAATAGCTCCGGTCCGCCAAATCGCACCGAGTCCGAACCCATGCGCTGATAGTAGAAGATTTTGGACCGCTGCTGCTGTGGCGGCATAATTTTCTTGTGTTTGCTGAGCATTGCTGCCGAGCGTCGAGTACACTGCAATCAACACGGGGGCGCTATGCAGTTTCCGGCGTTCCTTCACGGCTTTGGCCTCTGCGCTCAGGGCATTAACGGACGGCACTCCCTGAGTCAGATCGTCATGCACGGCATCGGCCAGGACTGTGCGCGCGGCACCCGACACCACTGTGAAGTGCCATGGCTCAGTCAAATGGTGGTTGGGTGCCCAAACAGCGAGCGCTAAACAACGTTGAATTAACTCTGGGGGCACAGGCTTCGGGTCAAACACCTTGACACTCTGCCGTCCTAATATCGCTTCTTCTATCAACATGGCTACAACTCCTCGTGCTGCTGTGGTAGGGAGACAAGGGTCACACTTTCCGGTTATGGGGCCACCCAACATCTCGGCCGGAGAGGCCGCGCATACGGGGGCACTTTGCAAACAGTACCCGGGAGACTCTTGGTGAGGATGTTCACTGCGGTAGCGGCGGTCCAGAGGAAGAGTTAGATGAAATGCG
>JAKAAS010000290.1:0-3281 GCA_021802225.1 Bacillota bacterium | reverse complement strand
CCAGAGCATAAGTGGGGCTCGGCACACTCTGGACCGCTGGCTGCCCGGACAATATCGTCAGAAAAGGTCTGCATGCGGCCGAAAATCTTTAGAAACCGCTATATTTGGATGTCGAGGACATGAGAATCGGCATGAAGATCTTAGAGGGCCGACTGTCCCGATAAGTAGCCGTCAGCTTGCTTTTGGAGAGAGGCAAGAGCTTGGGCCACCGATTGCCGGCCTGTGACCGCATTGAAGAAGGCAGTATCCAATACCGCTTGCACCTCTTTATAGGATGTCGGCACGGGCCGCGAGATGGTGTAGGGTGAGGTCAAGATCTGATTGGCCACTGTCAGGCCGGGATGGCTTGCCAGAAAGGTTGACGGCATTTGGGCTTCTCCGGTTGAGGTGACGGGCGGGTACCCCGAGTGCTCGCCCCAGTAAGCCTGGGTTGCCGGCGTCAGCCACCAAGCCAGGAATTTGCCCGCAGCGAGGTCTTGGGCGTGAGTATGACTGGTCATGAGGACAAAGCCCAGTCCTTGGACGAGATTGGCGGGATGGCCCGTGGAGCCGTCCGGATAAGCAAACACCCCTACCGGGAACTTCCCTCCCGCTGCGTCCAAAATCTTTTGATATCCTGCCGAGGTGCCGTCGGCCATTGCAAGTTTGCCCGACCCGAAGTCTGCCCGGATTTCGGTGCCGTGGGCAAAAATCAGCTCATTTTTTTGGTAGAGGGAGCGAAAATAGTTAAAGGTGGCAGTGGCAGCGGCCGATTGAAAATCGGCGCTCTTGCCGTGCGACCCTGGTTGGAAGATCTGTCCGCCGTTACTTAAGAACGGGGGAAGAATATGGGCGGACGAATCCTTCCAGGCTATGGGGATGACACCCGGGTCCTTGGCCTTGACTAGTGCGGCATCTTGGGCGAGTTGGGCCCATGTGGTCGGGGGAGCGGTGATGCCGGCTTGGGCAAACAATGTCTTATTGTAGGTGATCTGGCTGACCTTCGCATCAGCTTCAATCCGGTAATGTTGGCCATTGACTTCCCCGTTGTGCCACACCACAGGAAAAACGGCGGATGTTTCCGAGGCTGGCACTGTGGAGAGCAGCGAATTCCATGAGACTAGCGCGTGGGCGGTGAGAAAGTTGCCGTCGTAATGACTGATTTCCGCCAAGACGGGCGCGTCCCCCGCTGCCAGAGCGCCTAAGGCTTTGTGACTGGCTTTGGTCACCACCAGCTGGACATGGACCGTATGGTGGCTGGCGTTGAACTGTTTGACTAGAGAGGTCATGGTCTGCCCAGCCGGACCGCCTGAGGAGTGGGATTCCCATAAGGTGATGTCTTGCACGGCGGCTGCGGACTTTGCCTGAGCGGAAGCCGTGCCGCACCCCGCCAGTGTCACCAAACTTACCGCGGCGGCTCCGACAGTCATCAGGGTACGCGAAGATTTTTTCTTGCTTGAGAACATCGATTGTTGATTCACAGTACATCACCAGCCTTTTTATTGTATGGGGTGAATCCTTGGTCAAAGGCACCGTTCATGGCTCATTAATCTTTGGCGTTGAGGTCCCCGCCAGCCACTGCTTGCACAATGTATCGCTGGGTGAAACCAAACACCAGGAGAATGGGGGACAGGGCAATGAGAGCCGCGGAGGCCAACTCCCGCCAATTGGCTTCATACGCTTGCATATAGTGGCTTAAGGCTAATTCAATCGGTTGAATTTGCGGGCTATTGGTCATAATTAACGGCCACTGAAATTGGTTCCATGAGGCAATGAAGGTCAAGAGCACGGTGGTGGCCACCGCGGGTTTGGCCAGAGGCACCGCGACCCGGCGGATATAGGTGAGCGTGCTCACCCCTTCTATGCGGGCTATTTCCCCAAAGCTTACGGGGATCTTCTTGAAGAATTGACGGAACAGGAAAATGCCCGAAGTGCTGGCCGCAAAGGGCACGACCATCGCCGCATAGGTGTTGAGCATGTGGAGGTGGAACAGCACGACATATTGAGGAACGAGCAGGGCCTGCTGCGGCAACATCATGACACCCAGGATAAGGAAGAAATAAGCAGTCTGCCCTTTGAAGGGGATTTCGGCGAGGGCATACCCTGCTAGGGCACTGGTGGCGACAACTAACACAATGGTCGCTGTAGTGATGCCCACGCTATTCAGTACGTAACGCATCCAGTGGGTATGCGTCAGGACGTAGACCATAGGGGCCCAATGAAACAGGGGAACCCAGACCGGCGGCAAATGATAGACGGCGCCGTGATAGCCGGTAGCCAGGACGAGGATCCAGTACACCGGGATGATGAACAATAGGGCCACGGCTAAGCGCACTACGGACCACAACTTCGACGCACGCATGGATGTTTCTCCTCTCTTCCCGTAAACCCTAACGGTAGAATACGAAACGGTCTGCGAACCATTTTTGTATCAGTGTGAGTCCCAAGATGAGAACAAACAGAATCAGGCTCATCGCTGAGGCTAGTGAGAAATGCAGGTACAAAAAGGCTGTTTGATAGATAAGCAGCGAATCCGTGGTGGTCGAAAAGGCTGGACCGCCTGCCCCACCATGGGGACCTCCCGTGAGGGTGTAGACTTGGGAGAAGGTTTGCATTGTATTAATGGTTGCGAGCACAATCACAAAGAAAGTGATGGGGCCGAGCAGGGGCCATAAGATTCGTTTAAAGACGCGCCACCCTCTTGCCCCGTCCGTTGCCGCCGCTTCCAGGACGGACCGCGGAATCGAAGCGAGCCCAGCCAAAAACAAAATCGTGTACAGTCCGACCGAGTGCCACACCGTGTAAATCATGACGGAGGGCAGAGCCCAGTGCACGCTTTCGAGCCAGTTCGATGGGGGAACATGAAAAAAGTGCAACACCACGTTGGCCAGTCCGAATTGGGGGTTGAAAATCCAGACCCAGATAATGGATGTTGCCACGACGGGGGTCACGTGGGGCAAGAAAATGAGCGCGCGGCTGAAACCGCCCCCAAAGCGTCCCATGCCTTCCCGCAATAAGAGCGCCAAGGCCAATGCCAAGAGTGTGGTGGCGGGGACGACCGCGACCACATAATAGGCGGTGTTGAGGAGCGACTGCCAGAAAATCGGCTGGTGCAATAACGTGGTGAAGTTTTTGAGTCCCACGAAGGTGCTTTGCGAGGCGAAAATGCTCCAGTGAAAAAAAGCGATATATGCCAAAAAGAGTGCCGGTCCATAAAAAAATATCAAGAAGACCAGCAAACTCGGCAGGATCAGTCCATAACCCCAGACCGTATCGCGAAGCTGCTGCCGGGTGACCGACCT
>JAKAAS010000289.1 GCA_021802225.1 Bacillota bacterium | reverse complement strand
AGCCAGAAGCGTCAGCCTCCAGGCTAGACTCCCGGTTGTGACAAAGAACAGCAGACCTAAGAAAATTGCTGCCACGGCGCCTATCCAATAGGCAAATAGCCCGGCTCCCATCAATGTTCCGCGTCCTTTGACGGGTGCGAACTCACTTACGATGGTGAGAGTCAACGCATAGTCGGCCCCAATGCCGATGCCTAACAGGCCGCGGAACAGCACTAATTGCCAAATGTTTTGCGCGGCGGCTGCGCCAATCGTGAAGATAATGAAAATAAGGAGATCCCACATATAAATGCGGCGCCGTCCCAAGAGGTCAACGAGGAACCCTGACCCTAAGCCTCCCAGAAACATCCCGGCCAGCGTTGCGGAGCCAATCAGGCCCAGAGCGACCGCCGAGGGATGCAATGCGGGAACAATGGTGAGCAAAGCCACGGAAATCACCAGAAGGTTGAATCCGTCGAGAAAATACCCCGCAACAGTTAAAACTGTGACACGGACATGCGTCCGGTCGACCGGCATCTTATCGCGTGCACTCAGCGACTCATCCACTGCGAAGTCCCCCCTTCACCAACAACAGTGCGGACTGGCAATTCGCCTCCGACTGGTTGAATCCATCGGCAGGCAAGCCACTGATGTTGCTGTGGCTCCGATCTAGATTTATGGTGCGCCCTGACGGTTTATGAGAGGCAAGAATATGATGATCACGCATGACAAGAGTTTGTGCCGATTGGGCGCTCGGCGGTTCATGGGAGTGACGGCGAAATGCGTTCTCCCACGAATCAGCGGCTCTACCGTCTGCGGGACATTCAATGCATGGGGGGACTGCTCTTCTCCCATGGGGTGGTGTTGTATGCGCGCGGTTTCCTCGGCCCAGCCGCCTGCTGACGGGAGCAGTTTTGCCGTACCGCCGAGGTGGTTCCGGGACCGGTTCCGCTGGCCCCTAAGTTGTGAAAGTGGTGGCCCGAATAGTCTTTTGTGGAAATCGGCACGGACTCGAACCATTTCACGGTCATCACCGGGGCCCAACCCAATCTTAATCGCGCCGTAACTCTCTAGCGCTGGCAGCTGTGCTATAGTCTTGTCGGCTTGTCAAAGCCAAAACCCGCCTCCATACGGATGGCGAAGCTCGGCACTCTCCGGCGCGCTGCGCCATGACACAGAGTTTAGGGAATAATAGGGTGTAATCCTAGCCAAGAAGCTTCGGGATACCGGCTCAGGTTCCCGGAAGAAAGGGATAAGGTATGAGGCCCTCATGGCAGTCCTTAAATATGCTAATCCAAGAAGCTGCAGCGCCGTTGGGCGAGCGGGTGGTTGTCAGACGCTACCGGACTTTCTCGACCATGACATGGGTGGTCATTTGGACTCGTGACGATATGCCGTTTGGCCGGCGGCACTGGGTGCTGCCGGGATTGTGGAAAATCCGCGCCGGCACGTCCTGGGCGGTATGGGAGGCGCAAACGGGATCTGCTCCCTCGCACTGGACTTTAAAGTGGGATCAGGGCGAGTGGACGGAAGTGGCCTGGGGTCCCGATCCCGTGCCTCACAAGGCCCAGCAAGCTTTTGTGAGCTGGCTGGGCCACGTCCCCCCTCCCGACCCGCGTGCGCTCTCGGGCCGTCTCTGTGGGGGCGGCCGGCATCTGTGGGTTTGGCAAGGGCTGCTCTGGACAGCTCCCTTTCTCTTCTGGCCCCTCACCCGCCCCTATGCCGCCAGCGCTTTTGTTTTGGCCGGGGCGGCCAGCCTGGCCGCCTACGGGCTGAGCAGACAGCGCCGGCGCAGTTCCAGAATTCGGCTGGCTCCCGTGCAGCCCGAATTTTGCCAAGCGGCCGAGTACGCTGACGTATCGGCCGCTGTCGCGAGTTGGGCGGCGCAGGACCCCGACGGTCCTGTGCAAAAACTATTTGAGGATTTACAGCAATGGCTGCTTGAGCAGGCCGTCCCCTTGGAGCTTCATGCCAGCCCCTCGTATGTCTGGCGATTGAATTCGGTGCCGGGCCACAGTGATTCTGGTCCTGAATGCGCATCCGTCACCCTCATTGCGACGGGATTTACTGTGCATTGGTACTATGACGTCTACGACTGGGAAGGCAATTACCTTCCCCTCGCCCAGGATGTCCTGACCTGGTCGGGGTCCGTCTGGCTCTACCGCAATCTTCCTCTTGACCAGGGCTTTCTGCCCCTGCTGCTGCGAAAGCTGAATCCGCATCCGCGATAAAGACCGCGAAGCGCGGTCTTTTTTGTCGTGCACCGGGCGATGCTTTTCCATGGAAGATCCCCAAGTTTTCTCCACGCCCGTGCAGGTTTTTGATCAAGTGAGGCCGAAATACGCGGCCTTAATGTGGGCATCGGCATCCAGTTCTTCTGGAGTGCCGTCGAAATGCATGCGTCCATTGTCCAGGACGTATACATGGTCGGCCCCTTGTAAAAATTTGATATTTTGTTCCGCGATCAGGAAAGCAGGTCCGGCGGTCCGATATGTTTCCAGTAGGTGGAGCAAATCGTTGACCATGACCGGCGCTAGCCCCGAGGACGGCTCATCCATGAGAATCAGGCGAGGACGGCCCATGAGCGCTTTGGCAAATCCCAGTACTTTGCGCTGGCCCCCGCTTAAACTGCCTGCGGCCAGCCGATTCTTCTCTTTCAGCAAGGGCAATTGCTGGTAGATGGTGTCTAATTGGCGCCGGGCCTCCGACCCGGAAAGGTAGTAGGCGCCGAGTTTCAGATTTTCCTCGACGGTCAGGGTGCCGATCACCCCCATTTCGGACAGAAAGGCCATCCCTGCTTTCACGCGCCGGCTGGTGGGAGCTGCTGTGACGTCCTCGCCGCCAAACGCGACGGTGCCCTGCCAAGTTGGCAGCAAGCCCACCAGAGTCTTCAGCAGCGTGGTTTTCCCCGCGCCGTTGGCGCCTAGGAGCACGACCTGCTGCCCCTGCTCGACTTGAAAACTGATGTCCGACAGCACCTGCAAAGTGCCGTAGCCCCCGCTCAATGATGAGACGGCTAGTAGCGCCATAATCGTCTGCCCCTTCCGTGTGATGATGTCCGGGGCTGTTGGCCCCTGGTGGTGCCGGCTCTTTGCCTATGTCCCTAAATATACCGCGGATACTGTGGCGTCTTCGGCGGCAAGGGTGAGAGACCCTTCAAAAATTTCTTTGCCTGCATTCATGACAATGACCCGGTCCGTGAGCTGATTGACAAAGCCCAAATGGTGTTCGACGACGATCAGCGCCATGCTCCGGTCCGCTAAACTGCGCAGACTGTCCGCAATGTGATGGAGTTCCTGAGGGCCCAGACCCGCCGCCAACTCGTCGACGAGGAGCAAGTCCGGGCCTGTGGCGAGAGCACGGGCCAGATCCAGCAACTTTTGCTGGCTGCTGTTGAGGCTCTGGGCTGGCCGGTCTGCCGAGGGGGCGAGCCCCGTAAAATCGAGAGCGTTGTCTACGGTCATGGCGCCCTGGCGTGCGAAGTGATAAGCCAGCTCGACATTCTCTCTCACGGTCAGGGTCTTGAATGGTTTGGGAATTTGAAAGGTCCGGTTGATTCCCTGGCGCGCGCGCTGGTGCATGGGCCAGCTGGCGATGCTGCGGCCGCGGTACAGGACGCGGCCGCCGTCCGGATGGTAGAGGCCTGAGATGACATTGATGAGGGTCGTTTTGCCCGACCCGTTCGGACCGACGAGCCCCAGAATTTCGCCAGGCTCCACAGTTAAAGTGACGCCGTCCAGCGCGTGAAAGCCGCCGAACGTCTTCACGATTTTCTCGACAGACAATAGTGGTTCACGGGACATAGCTTCCCCTCCGCTGTAAAAGTGAGACGACTCCCCCGGGCAAAAACAGCACGAGCAGGACGATCAGCAGACCGTAAATCAGTTCAAAGTACTGGGGGGCCGAAATGCCAATCGCGTTGTACAGGCCATAGAGCACGACCGAGCCGAGGATGGGCCCAATGGCAGTGCCGCCCCCGCCAAACAGGGTAAAGACAATCGCAAGGATGCTGATGCTCAAATCGAATACCGTGCTGGGGTAGAACACCGACAGGTGCCACCCGAAAATGGCTCCGGTCAGTCCGCCGAAGACGCCACAGTATCCGCGGTAT
>JAKAAS010000288.1 GCA_021802225.1 Bacillota bacterium | reverse complement strand
ACGCTGATTCACCGCA
The DNA here is from genome assembly GCA_021802225.1 of Bacillota bacterium. Next base: position 4,075 of record JAKAAS010000288.1, on the reverse strand, counting down.
TCCAAAGCTTTCAAGAATCTCTGCGCGAAATGAATCCCCCCGGACAGGCCTTTTATGCTGGCAAGGCCTTTTTAAGCACGGCTATGGCAGGCTTGCTCAAAGACCAGGGGATGGGGCTGGATGTCGTGTCAGGGGGCGAACTCTATACGGCTCTGGAGGCTGGCATGGATCCGGCCCGGGTGGTTTTTCACGGCAATGTGAAGACGGAAGACGAAATTCGGATGGGACTATCGCGGGGCGTCGGGTACTTTGTGGTGGACTCTTTGGCGGAACTGGCTGCCATCAGCCGCATTGCAGGCGAAGCAGGGGACCAGGCAGCTATTTTGCTTAGATTGACACCGGGCATTGAAGCGCATACGCATGCATTCATCCAGACCGGCCAGTTTGATTCCAAATTCGGCTTCGGCATGAAAGACGGGATCCACGAGGAGGCCCTGGAGGAAGCGCTCCGGCTTCCAAATCTCGTGCTTAAAGGATTTCACGCCCATATTGGATCCCAGATATTTGACGAAGATCCCTTTGTCCACAATGCGCAGAGACTGATGGAATTTATGCGCGTGGCTCTCGAACGGCACCGTTACTGGCCGGACGTGCTGGATATCGGGGGAGGGTTCGGGGTGCAGTACGGGCCCGAGGACGACCCTCCCCAGGTACCGCGCATTCTAGCCCGTGTTAATGAAACAATGCGCCGGCTGACGCCTCCTGGCCATCCAGTTCCGACGGTATTCATTGAGCCGGGGAGGGCCATTGTCGCTGAAGCTGGAGTGACCATTTACCAGGTCCGGGCCACCAAGACGGTACCGGGCGGGCGCCGCTACGTGGCGGTGGACGGGGGCATGGGGGATAACATCCGGCCCGCTCTGTACCAGGCGGCCTATGTGGCGCAGGTGGACGGAAAGAATCCCGACACGCCGGATGGCGTCTATACGATTGCTGGCCGCTACTGCGAGAGCGGGGATATTCTGGTTAAGGATATTGCACTGCCGGAACCTGAAGTTGGGGACTACCTGGCCGTTTACGGGACAGGCGCGTACAACTATGCAATGGCTTCCAATTACAACCGGGTTCCACGGCCGGCAGTGGTGCTGGTCGATAAGGGCCGTACGGTCCTGTGGGTGAAGCGGGAGAGTTACGAAGATCTGGTGCGCAACGACTTGCCCTGGCGGCGCCCCGAGGAAGGCCGCTGGCGCTGAATTCGAATCATTGCCGGACCATCGTTCGTAGACGGCGGAGGCCGGAGTTTACAAGAAAAGAGGACCACAGGTGATTAGCGCAACGACTGCAAAGGACAGAGTGTTATCAGGCATGCAGCCTTCTGGAGCCCTGCATATCGGGAACTGGATGGGGGCCTTGGACAACTGGGTCAACATGCAAGATGTGTATGATTCCTATTTTATGGTAGCCGACTATCATTCTCTGACCACGGGGTACCATGATACCCGGGGATTGCCCACCTTGGTATTCCAGATGGTGGTGGACTGGCTGGCGGCGGGCGTGGATCCAAAACGGTCGGTGATCTTCCGGCAGTCGGATGTCCCGGAGCACGCGGAACTCCACTTGCTCTTAAGCATGATCACGCCTTTGGGCTGGCTGGAAAGGGTGCCGAGCTATAAAGAAAAACTCAAGGAATTGGCGCAAAGAGATATCCACACGTACGGGTTCCTGGGGTATCCGGTTCTGATGTCATCGGATATTCTGCTGTACCGGGCTAGCAAAGTGCCCGTGGGCCAGGACCAGGTGCCGCATGTCGAGTTGACTCGGGAAATTGTCCGGCGTTTTAATGGCCTGTACGGAGAAGTGCTGCTGGAACCCGAGGCGATTCTGACCGAGGCCAAAGTGCTGCCGGGACTTGATGGCAAAAAAATGAGCAAGAGTTATGGCAACACCCTGGCGCTAGGCGAAAGCGGGGAAAGCATTGCGAAAAAAATACGAGTGATGATGACCGATCCGGCCCGTGTCCGCAAGTCAGACCCAGGCCATCCTGAGGTGTGTCCAGTTTTCAGTCTGCATAAAATTTTTACCGGGAGCCAGCAGGTGCAGGAAATCGACAGTGCCTGCCGCAAAGCTCAGATCGGATGCGTGGACTGCAAGGCTATTTTAGCCTCACAGATCAATGCCCAGCTTGATCCCATCCGGGAGCGGCGGATTGAGTGGGAAGAGCATCCCCAGCAAGTGCAGGAGATACTCCAACAGGGCGCCCGCGAGGCGCAGAAGACGGCGCATGACACGCTGACCATGGTGAAAGACGCCATGCACCTGAACTCACTCGAGTGATACCAGAAGAGGTCCTGCCGGCAGAACGCTCGTGGCAAGGAGATATTCAGGCACTGGCACTGAAAGTCCGCCGCAGTCCGATGTTGGCCCGCGAACTGCATCTGGTTTACCTCGTGCAGTTTGTTTCGGAGCGGTGGCGAGAGGCTGCAGACTTGCAGACGGTGAGCGATGAAGCTCCCGTAACCGCATGGATTATCCGGAGAAAATCTGATTTGGTTCTGCCCCAGCGGGAAGTTGCTGGGGAGGACGCGTTGGAGGAATCCGGCGCGGACGGCACCGATGCACTGTGGCTGGCGGGAGCCGTGCAGGGGCTCCAGTCGGTGTTTGAGGCGGCCCAGATGTACCACGGGCACGCGTCCCACAGTGGAGACCGTGAGGTCTACCATCCCGTGAAGGGAGCGGATTTGCTCAAACTGGTGGGGTCATGGCCACAGCTCCGCCCACCCAAACCCGCCATAGCGCCCCAGCTTGTGAGGGACGATGAATATCCCCTGGAACGGCGGATGGAACGGTTGTTAAGCACCTTGCACCAGCGTGCGGGATTGGTGGGATTTACGGATGTGACGGGTTCGCCCCAACCTGGCGAGGTGGTGGGCGCGTTTTTGGCCGTTGTGCATTTATGGCACCAGAACCAGATTGCGGTTCACCAGGACAGTGCCTATGATGAGATCTGGCTGGATGCTGGGGGAAAGAGACCATGAGCGGCGAAACGGACAGGCGCCTCGAGGCTTTGCTGTTTGCGCAGACTGCTCCCTCATCTGCCGAGCAAATCGCCCTGTGGCTGGGCATAGAGCCAGATAAGGTGCCAGAGGCCATCGCCCAGTTGTCCGCAAGGCTGGAGCAGTCGGGCTCTGCGCTCGCAGTGCATATGGCGGGTGGGGGATACCTGCTGTCGACTTCTCCCGACCTGGACAGTTTTCTTGCCGAGAGGCTGCGCCTGGCAGCTCCGGAACCGCTGTCTGCTGCGGCATGGGAAGTGCTGGCTGTCGTCGCTTACCGCCAGCCGATTACTCGCTTGGAGGTTGAGGCCGTGCGCCAGGTCAACTCCGAGAGGGCGCTGGACACACTGGTGAACCGGGAGCTGATCGGCCAGGTAGGCCGCAAGGAAGCCCCGGGACGGCCGATTTTGTATGGAACCACTCCTCAGTTTTTGAAAGAATTCGGCCTCAATGCGATTGAACAACTTCCTGAAGTGAATTTTTCTTCCCGCACCTAAACTTCCTGGTATATTTTGGGCAAAACATTCCCACCCTAAGGGGGGGCGAATCAGCATGTGGATATGGACGGCTGTTGTCGGCGCGGCAGGGTTGGTTGTGGCAACCGTGCTGTTTGCCACAATCATCACCACAATCAGCGTCAGCGGCACAGGTCGGGACTGGTCGATGGCGTATGCCAGCCGATTTTTGGGATGGCGCGGCGGCTTCTCCTGGAAGGTGCCGATGAGTCCCGCGCAAAGCGCTAAACCAACGACGGGATTTGACCCGAAAAAGGTCCATAAGGGCATGACGATGCTGCGCGTCTTTTCACGCTTTATTGCCCTGCTATGGAAACGGACGGTGGTCGACGAGTTCTCCTGTGTCATCCACATGGGCATTGATGACGCGTCCAGCACAGCCTTGCTGGTGGGATTTGTGAATAACATTCTGGGCCCTTGGGTAAGCTTGCGCATAGCACCGCAATGCGCTGCAGCTCCTGAATACGGAATTTATCCACTGTGGGACCGTGCAGGAATTTCTGCGGATTTTCATGCCACCTTAAAGTTCCGCCTGTTTGACATTTCAAGCGCGGCAGTCCGATCTTT
>JAKAAS010000287.1 GCA_021802225.1 Bacillota bacterium | reverse complement strand
TGGGTTGCGAGGTAATTCGCGCGCGAGCCGGGGAAGAGCAGGCGAAGGCGGCTCTGCAGAAGGCCATCGCGATCCGGTGGGGAGTTGTGGTTGGGACCATCCTGCTATCCATGATCTGCGGCATAGTGCTGGCGTACGGAGTGCTAGACATCAGTCACCACATACTGCCGTGGGCCGACCATCTTATCTCCATCAATAATCGCCCGGACTGCGGGTACTTCAGGGGCATCCCTGGACGAGTGTGCGGAGTCAATTGACCCCGCGAATTACCACACGGGGCCTCTTATAGAGGCCCCATTTTGAGGACACACCATGCCGCTCAACACCACGCTCCCGTCGGTCTCGCAGGCGACGTCTCTCCTGACGCCAGCCCAGAGCGACCAATCGGTCGGATTCCTGAACCATCTTTTCGGAATCCCAAACGGCAATTGGCACAGCCTCTACTACCAAACGATTGGCGGGTCGGGCCAGGGAAGTCTTTTCTTCAATCTTTTGCAAGACTTTGATCTCGTGGTTCTAGCCTTCGTCACAATTATGGTGTTCATCACCATGGCCATAGGCGTGACGAGTACCGCGCATGAAGGGAAGGCGTTTGGCAATCGGTACCACGCCCTTTGGACCCCGCTTCGCAGTGCGTTCGCCATGGTTCTCTTAGCGCCGATCCCAGGCGTTGGTTTGTCGTTGATTCAAGGCGCCCTACTCTTGATGGTTTGGTTCAGCATCGGCGGCGCGAATTACCTCGCAACCCAGGCGACCCAGTTCATGGTGAAACAGGGTGGCGTGATCTCGGGAATGACGCCAACCGGCGGCACAAAGCTCGCACAAGACATCCTGCAATCCGAGATCACGAGCCAGTACATCAACAATTATGAAGAGCTAACACCCAATAGTGCCACACTCGACACGGTCTCTTGGACACCACCGGCTATCGAGACTGGCACCTACGGCGCCTGGACGTTTACCTTCAACATTCCTGCGGGATTCAATCTAGCACAAGGACAGCTGGGCACAATCACTATCCCCTGCTTTTCGCAGGGTGGCCCAATGTGTACCGCCCGCAAGGATGCGGTGAGCCAGATGATCAGTACGGAATACAAGTACGCGCAACAGTTGGTGAATTCAAGCCAAGCGGCGCCTGGATCCTCATCGATATCGCCCACCAACAAATCAGCGGCCAGCACCCCACCGACGACGGATCCCGTGATTACGCAGGCGGCGCAGACCTACGACTCGGCGGAGGCCGGGGCCGTACCCCAGGAGATCGCGCTCAGCAATCCAGCGCTCAAAAATGAGTTGGCGACCCTCAACCAAAATGTGACAAATCTCGGATGGTTCAGTTTAGGAACTTTTTATTGGAATATCGCGGCGGTCAACGAGAAAGTTCAGTCGCGCATCGATCAATCATCTCATTGGGGCGGATATAACAACGCCGCCATATCAAAAGAACTCGGGAAGACCGACACAAAACAGCTGGAGAACGTGCTGCAGACGGCGAACACCGATATCGTAGCGACTATCCCGGCCAGCAAGAAATCCGAAAGTCTCTTAGATAAGATTTTCGGATCTAACGGGGCTTGGTACGCGAAAGGGCCTGCTGACCTACTTCTTAAGGGTGACCCGGTCGCCAATCTGCAGGAAATGGGAGACACCATCGTCAATGTCGAGATACCCGCCACAATCGGGATGTATCTGACCGTACGGTCTGTTGCATCAGGCGCCAATGCGGAGAGTAAAGGGGCGGGCTGGTTTGGCGAAGGGACGAACTGGCTGACTGGGGCCGCAAATGCGGCCGCCAAGGCGCTGGGGCCGTATGTCTTCGCCTTAATCCTGGGAATCTTCGCCATCGGCGTTGTGTGGGCGTACTACATCCCAAGTGTTCCGTTCATCATCTGGACCATGGCGATCATAGGGTGGCTCATTTTCATCGTGGAGGCCTTGGTGGGATCGGTGATCTGGGCCGCCGGTATTGCGCTTCCGGAGGGTGAGGGCATCTTCGGTCCCCGCGGGGATCAGGGCGTCATGTTATTTATCAACATCATGTTCCGACCCGCACTCATGGTGATCGGGTTCTTTGCGTCATTCCTGCTCATTGGCATAGTCGGAAATTGGGTGGGGGCGAGTGTCACTGTCTTCATGGGATCCATGAATGGTGCCATGGAATGGAACCCAATCACTTGGGTTGCGTCCGCCGTGATCATCGCCGCGATCGCCGTGGTCATCACGCACCGGATCTTTAGTCTGATCCTCTGGGTGCCCGACAATGTGCTGCGTTGGGTGGGTGGCCAGGGGCCGCAGTTGGGAGATGAAGGCCACGAGCAGCAGACGCGGTCGGTTTTTGCTGGGTTTGCCTCCAGTAAATCCGGCGCTGCTCAGGCTGCGTTGGGTGGTAAAAAATCTCAGGATGGGGCGCCCGACAAAAAGGCGGAGAATCAGGGCGGCGCTGACGCCGCCCAGGGGGGCAATTTCAAGAAGAATGACGTGGCGGATGGGGGAGAAAAGACGACAGACCTGGACGTCAAGTAATAGCCTTATCTGTTAGTCCAGCCCGCCGAGTTCTGGATTCCCGCTTCTCCGGGCCTCCCTCTTGCGCTCGCGTATCTTGTCATAACGGTCCCCGAACTCTTGTCGTTTGGGAGTGCCCTTGGGGGGGTAGGGTTTTCCTTGGAAGGCGTAATCAGCAGCGAGTTCACGCCACGCTGCACCAGCGTCCGACACATCATTGAGTTTTTCTTCCGCCCGCAGGCACCGATCCTTCCACGTCTGGGCGGCATCCTTCCAGGCCTCGATGGCCTTATTGTGAGTCTTGAGACTCAACTTGGGCTCCGAGATCTGCTGGCTAAGATTCGGATTGAGCGGCTTCGGGGTCGTCAGAAAAAGCGGATCGGGAACCGGGGCGTAGGGGTCATCAAAGGCCATGATGGAATCCTCGTGTGTTTGAGGGGGACGGTATCACGGAGAGGGGGTGGCGTCAATAAGGTATCACTTGTTGAAAGTTCGCATATTTGCTAACATCCTCGCCATGGCTTACTCCCCGGAATACTTCCACGCGAAGGTGTCAGCCACAATCGAGGCATGGCCCGTGGATATATTCGCGGATTACGCGCGATTGGTTGAGCTTCTCATCGAGTATGGTCCCGATCTGGGCCTGCCCCACTCGCGCGCCTTAGGCGATGGGTTATTCGAACTGCGGCCAAAGGGGCGATCAGGGATTGATGAACTACTCCCGCCATAGCCGTTTAGGCTTGGTGGGGGTAGTTCATTGAAACGTAGTCCTCCCATATATGTTTGCGCGAATACTCAATCCTTGTTATATTTTCATTAACTGGCCGTCTGAGCCCAACCTGCCACCGGGTTAAAACAGACATCAAATGCTTTTCCCGCCCGACCTTCGATCCGGTCGATGCGTAATCGGTGGACATCGACTTGTTTGATTGGAGGTCCATATGGCATCGATTCCTTTAACAGAATCCGCACTCACATCACTAAAAAAACACCTTCATGCCCGATATCCAGAAATCCGATCATCGCATTTAACTGAGGCGATCGCGGCCGCCCTGGGCTGTAAATCTCATGCAGCCCTTCAGATTGCGCTAAGAGGAAGTCAAGACAACCAGCAATACGTCTTACTGGACGATACGACTTTTGATAAACGGCTGCAGGAGCTTGGTTATCCGTCCCATCCAGAGTTTAGATTTGAATCCTTAAACAAGGGTGTTCCCGATCTCGTTTCTACGGCGCCGCCTTCTGCTTCCGGTATTGAGTATCGAACGGAGCGCGCCCGCGCATGGCGCAACATGATGGTGTGCGCCATTAACGAAGGGATCCGTCAGAGACTCTTTACGCTCCATCCGGATAATTACAATTGGGCACCACAGAATGACAAAACCAGTCGGAAAAATGGTGTGGTTTTCCATTTTAACCTGCCCAATGGTCAGCCAGCCAGTGGATACGTTGGTGACGGAGGATTCGGTGAACTGTTAATCCATGTGGCCGTTAATCCCAGAGGGAAGAAATGGATTCAGTGTCATAATGCAGGATTCCTGGCTGGTGACGCTTTCGCTGGTGGATGGCTGGAACGCGAAAGAGGTTCGTGGCTTCAGTGGACCCCGTCACAATTCA
>JAKAAS010000286.1 GCA_021802225.1 Bacillota bacterium | reverse complement strand
GTGGACCCGTTCCCATCCCGCACACGGTCGTCCCCCCTCCTGCTCCTGGTGGTACTGGATCCGTCGGGATCCGGGAGGCCCAGGCGTGCCGACGCGCTTTTCTTGCCCCTCAGAGGAGGGGCTTTTTAGTTCCTGCGTTTCATAAGATTACTCAGACTCTAGTGAGTACAGTATGTTAGGGTCTGAGTAATTGGAATAAAGGCCGAGAGACTATCCGAAAGCCCTCATGCAAGGCCGTTAATCCGATGCGCCCCTGCTGCGCGAGGGCAAACGAGTGCAATGCCAACTCCTAGCGGGTCTTCTGCTTGCGTGGATGAAATGATCGTACTTTCTCCATCAAAGTTTGTATTGGCCTTCTCTAATGCCAATTTTCGTCCATTAGGCTGATTCAACCTGTGTCATCTTAATGAAGCATGGTTTACTCGGTATTTGCTATTTGAAACACCCCAAACAATATGTTTTGATTAAAAGGAAATACCCGAGGAGAAAAGCCGTGGGATCCTTGATGGGGCCAACACAAAAAATTCACATTCGTCCATGTGTCGAGTATGCGATCTTTTCTTCTAGAGGGCATCTAATTCATGATAGATTCATGGTACATGGGGACAATCATTGTAGGCAAACAAAACGGAGGAATTATTTTAATGGACCAGCAGCTGAGCATAACCGAATCCGGTTGGGTATTTGGCCCTGCTGTGAAGGGAATTCGCATGGACTCCCGATTGGTTCAACCTGGAGACGTATTTGTTGCAGTATCGGGCTCCTCATTGGATGGGCATGAGTTCATTCAGCAAGCAGTCGAAAAGGGTGCTGTAGCGATCGTTGGCGAAAAGCCTGTGGGAACGCTGTCCGTTCCCTATATTCAGGTCATGTCCAGTCGTGAGGCTGCTGCTGATCTCGCCGCATCGTTTTATCGCCACCCCTCCAAAGATCTCATCACCGTTGCCGTGACGGGAACAAATGGCAAAACATCCGTGGTATATTGGTTAAGTGCGATCCTGAACGAAGCCCATATCAAAACAGGTCTTGTTTCCAGCGTGACAAATAATGTAGTTTGCCGCCAACTGCCTGCGTCCTTAACTACCCCGGAAAGCCCGGATCTGCAGGAATATCTCGATGAGATTCGCCAGTGCGGCGGTCAGGCTGCAGTGGTAGAAGTTTCATCCCATGGAATAGTGCAACAACGGGTCCGTAACATGGTTTTCAAACTTGCGATTCTGACTAATATAACCCGTGAACATCTGGACTTTCATGGAACAATGGAACGTTATGTGGATGCCAAGGCGACCCTGTTCCGGATGTTGGAGTCCGAGAGTCTCGGAGCTGTGTTGAATGCGGATGATCTGCACTTTAGAACGGTAGCCCTTGCGACTAAAGCGAAAGTGACAAGTTACGGAATTGATTCCGGGGATATCCGGGGTCACATATTACGCGAAATGCCGTGGTCGACGGATATTCAAATTGTCGGGCTCGGTCTCGACTTTGGCACGCGGATTAATCATCCTGGACGTTATAATGTTTATAACGTGTTGGCTGTTACGGCTGCTGCATTGCAAATGGGCGTGTCTCCTGAATTGTTGCAAAAACAGATACCGAAACTACCGGCTGTTCCCGGGCGTATGCAGGTGACTGGACAAGGCGAAGGGCCATTGGCGGTGATAGATTATGCCCATACTCCGGACGGTTTATATCAATCATTATTGACTGTGACAAGATTTACCGATGGTAATGTGTGGCTGGTATTCGGAGCAAGGGGAGGCAGAGACCAGGGAAAACGCGCGGAAATGGGGCGTATAGCGGCACGTCATGCGGATCACGTTGTGGTGACAGCGGATAGCCCAAATTTTGAAGACCCGCAAAAGATTGCGGACGCGTTGATAGAGGGAATCCGGCAAGTTAATGAAAACAAGTTGGAGGTTGTTGACCTTAATCGGGCCTCAGCCATTAAATTTGCGGTTCACCAGGCCCAAAAGAATGATGTAATTTTGATCACCGGACGGGGGCCCGAGACGGTGCAGCATTTTGGCAATGAAGAGGTTTACCTGGTTGACGCGGAGGTCGTGGAACAAGCGCTTCAAGAACGCTGGCGCCAGGAGGGTAGTCATGTCCCAGGACTTAGTTAGTGTGATTGTTCCGGCCTATAATGCCGAGTCGACCATTCGGGAGGCCCTTGAGTCAGTGTATCGTCAAAGTTACAAAAATTTGGAAGTCATTGTTGTTGACGATGGGTCCACGGACACAACTCGGGATATAGTCGGCAACGGGTTTCCACAAGCATTGTTGAAGAGCAGCGAAAATCAAGGCCCCTCGCACGCTCGAAACATGGGAATTGAAGCTTCCCATGGAAAATGGATTGCCTTTTTGGATGCAGATGACGTTTGGCACCCGGATAAAATTGCCCATCAAGTGGACGTCGCCCAGACAGATCCTTCAATCGGGTTAGTAGCAAGCGACTGGATTCGGCATCCGGAATTTGCGGATGTACCTAAGGCGTTGCCAGTTTCTCACGTAGCTTATCATGATTTATTGATTTTAAACCGGTTCCAGACATCGACAGTGTTGGTATTAAGCTCAGTGGTCCATTCGTTAAACGGATTTGATTATCACGTAGATGGAGCGGAAGACTGGGACTTGTGGCTTCGCGTTGCACAACGGGTACGCGTGGTGAAAGTGGACTGGCCCTTAGTGGCGTATAGAGATGTTCCGACTGGATATAGTAAGGATCTGTGGCGGGTTTATGTGACGATGCTGCCGATGCTGGAAAAACATCGGCGCGACAAGCCTGTCAAAGTAAGCGATTTTCATACCATAGAGTCGTGGCACCACTTGCGGTTTTTTGTTGCGTTTTTATTGCTAAGACAGTATTCTCATGCCTTTCAGGCGTTGAAGCCGGCATTTTCCATCCGCCTCTTGCCAAGACTGATTCCTGCTCTCTACCGTTATTTGATTCCATTTCTTTGGGTGCGGGTGAAGAAAAAAGCTCAGTGAAGACCCTAGACTTTTTCCGGGGAACAGTGTATAGTAATCATTGCTGTCCGACCGGGCAGTACGGTGCGAGTGGAAACATTCGTGCAGTCGGTCCTTGAAAACTATATCGTCATGGTGAACGTCAACGTAAGACGTAAGAAGTTGAGCAAGACCAAATGAGTCATGGAGAGTTTGATCCTGGCTCAGGACAAACGCTGGCGGCGTGCGTAATACATGCAAGTCGAGCGGACCTTCGGGTCAGCGGCGGACGGGTGAGGAACACGTGAGTGATCGAGCGAGGAGTGGGGGATATCGGGCCGAAAGGCGCGGCAATCCCGCATACGTTCCGGGAGACCGGAAGAAAGCCGGGGAACTGGCGCTCCTTGGGGAGCTCGCGGCCCATTAGCTAGTTGGGGGGGTAAGGGCCTCCCAAGGCGACGATGGGTAGCCGGCCTGAGAGGGTGATCGGCCACACTGGGACTGAGACACGGCCCAGACTCCTACGGGAGGCAGCAGTAGGGAATCTTCCACAATGGGCGCAAGCCTGATGGAGCAACGCCGCGTGAGTGAAGACGGCCTTCGGGTTGTAAAGCTCTGTCTGTCGGGACGAAGACCGGCCCGGGAGGGCCGGGGAGCCGGTACCGGCGGAGGAAGCCCCTGCAAACTACGTGCCAGCAGCCGCGGTAAGACGTAGGGGGCAAGCGTTGTCCGGAATGACTGGGCGTAAAGGGCGTGTAGGCGGTGCGATACGTAGCGGTTTTAAGCCTCCGGCTCACCCGGAGGAGGGCGGCTAAACGGTCGGACTGGAGGGCAGGAGAGGTGCGTGGAATTCCTGGTGGAGCGGTGAAATGCGTAGAGATCAGGAAGAACACCCGTGGCGAAGGCGGCGCACTGGCCTGGCCCTGACGCTGAGGCGCGACAGCGTGGGGAGCGAACGGGATTAGATACCCCGGTAGTCCACGCCGTAAACGATGGGTACTAGGTGTCGCCCGGGTCCACCGGGCGGTGCCGGAGCTAACGCACTAAGTACCCCGCCTGGGGAGTACGGCCGCAAGGTTGAAACTCAAAGGAATTGACGGGGGCCCGCACAAGCAGTGGAGCATGTGGTTTAATTCGACGCAACGCGCAGAACCTTACCAGGACTGGACACGG
>JAKAAS010000285.1 GCA_021802225.1 Bacillota bacterium | reverse complement strand
ACCCAACTTGAAAAACCGTACCGCATATACGAGCACACTTTCCACGCCTCTATGGGAGGCATTAAACGCCCTGCAACAATCTTCCCGGATCCCCAAATCAAAACTCCTCGACGAAGCAGTAGAATTGTTGTTACAACATCACCAAAAAGGATAGGAAGGGGCCTTCGGCCCGCACCTTATATCCCCATAGCTAAAGCAAGGGGTTTTACGACGCATTTGATAAAAAAATAGCCAAATGCATAACCTTTTCATTGTAAAAGGTTGCTTCGGCTTGTCAAAAACTATTTCATGCAAAATCTCTACTTCAAAAATTTTGGTGGAGACGAGGGGAATCGAACCCCTGACCTCTAGAGTGCGATTCTAGCGCTCTCCCAACTGAGCTACGTCCCCGGTGCATTGTTTATTATAGTGAGCTGTTCCTCTTCTGTCAACCACAGGCACAAACCATCACAAGAGGCCGTGCATGGCCTTCAGATTCTCAAGGCAGAGAAAATGCCGCTGGCAGCACCGGCCTTCACGCAATTGCTGAAAAATGGCAACTAGACCATTTTTTAGCAGGAATCTGCGGCCCAGATGCCGAAACCTTGTCTAGTTCCCGCGCCGAGCCGACTGCAGGGGACGAAACGCGAAAGAGATTTAAGCGGCCGGCGCCTACGGCCTCTATTCCAGTCAAGCGAAATCAGCTGCCATTCACGGAGCAATGATGGTCGTATCATGACAAACGGTGGCCAAGAGAATGCGATTTCTTCATCTCTCCCTGCCCCGAATACCAAAACTTCTTGACAATCATAGGAGGCGAAAACTGCATGCACGACAATCAGCCGGAGCAAGTCTCTACTGACGCCACGGGGGACAAAAGTCAATCCATGAAACCCTCCGCGGAGATAAAGGAAACCGCCATTCTGTTCAACATCTCCAGAAGCTATGATCCCCAGGGGGATGCCCAAAGCCTGTACGAGGCCACGCATGAGGCGTGGGTTCTCGGAAGCAACCGTGCCAAAGCCGAACTGGCCATTGCCGTATATCATGATACAGTCCAAGAAGTATACCAAATTGACAGCTGGTATCCGCTGCCCCAGGATCCCCGCCGCATGGGATTTAATGGGAAACTGGCAGAGACAGCCCTGCGCGATCAATATAGAGGCAAGGCCCTGACTTTTTGGAAGGATACCCGGTCTCGACATCCTGTGCATTATATCAATATACAGTTTTGGAACCCGGGCCGCGCTGCGCGCGACCCCGGGTCCCAGCCCGACTATTCTTAGCCGCCAGCTGGGGTTTGGTCCCGGGGATGGGGTGGCACGGCGAGGGCACGCTAGATGCGTCGGAAATTCGTTGTCAGTCCGCAGGCTTTTAACAAAAAGCAGCCCTCGGAACGTGCTTGCGGCATGGCGCCCCTGCCCACCCGCAAAAATCGCCAGATGGGGTTCAAAGGCGCTGTGCCGCCGGAGCGTTCAGTACAGCGGCCGCCCGGAAGCCAAGGCCATCACCGTATAGAATGCCCGGTAGGCTTCGGGCATGGCAGGGGCGGTGAACTGCACGCTGCGGCCGCCGGTCCGCACTGTCCCGGGACAGTACAGCGCGCGGTCTGCCATGTCTGTCGTCATCAGGGTCACTTCCAGTGTGACAGGAGATGAGGGGACATAGGGAGACAGCAGGCCGCCATGCCACTTATCCAGAGCTTCATGCACCCCGGCCCGGAGAAGGCTCGCCGTTTCCGCACCGCTTGCGAGTTGCGCGGCCCGCCGGTTGGTTGCGGTTTTGACGGTCACAGCCGTAAGCCAGGGAAGCAGGTGCAAAGCTTCCCCGCAAACCTTGTCATCACCGCTCACGAATCCGACAGGCACCTGGTAATGGCCAGCCATCGCGGCGTTGATGCCGGTCTCCCCCACTTCCACCCCATTGAGGCGCACCTGGAATATTTCTCCGGAATAAGTGTGGTCCATCACCGCCTGCGGTGTGCCAGCCATGGCATGATAGCCGACAAAGAAGGCAGCGTCGGCTGCCTCTACCCCTTGCACCATTGACCACGGCTTAGTGCCTCCTGATATTAGCGTGACCCCTGCGGGCATGCTCCTCCAGGACACATTCATCATCCCGTCGTGGGAGTCGTTGACAATAATGCGGGTCACGGCAGGGTCGTCCTGCAAAGCGCCAATCACGGCCAGGACGTCATGCTCGAGAAAACTGAGCGCCTGCGCGTAGCGCTGCCCTTGAGGCAGCAGCTGGTCACGGTCGACAATCCCGCTGATGCCTTCCATATCCACAGAAATCCATGCGATCATGTTCTACACCCTTCCCTGATCCGTACTGGATACCCAAGGCCAAAAGCCAGTCCTGCCTACCATCTTGTTGTTCCGGTAAAAGACGACCCCTTTCAGCCATTCCCGCCGGGATTCATTCCGGGTGGAAGGCCATTCTAGTTCCAGGCCATCTTCCCTATGGGACAGTGTCAGACCGGGGTCGGTCTCGCCTTGCCCTCCTGCGTTCCATCCGGAAAACTCCACGGTCCGGCCGAAGGAGTACACGACGGCCCGCGCTGACCACAATCCGTCCAGTTTTACCGTAATGCGCACCTGGTCAGTACTCTCGCCGTGGCGCCAGTGGCTCGCCAGTATGCCTGACTCCCGCCGTAACAGCCTGCTGAGAGACTCGGCCCGCGGCTGAGGCCAGTTGGCCTCCCATTCCACCGGCATGGCCACTTGCCGCCCGAACACTTCGGTTTTGCGGGCGAACGCCAGGAGAAATGGTTTGATCAGCTCCACCTGACTGTCATAGCAGAGAAGGGACGCCCTCTTGGCTTCCACTGCCGCCGGGTCATAGCCGAATTCCTCCCACTGTATCCCCGGATAGGAAATCAGGGCAGCCGGCGCCTCCGAGCGCATTTCCGGACGGTAGGCCAAGGGCAGCGGCCAGCCATTCCAGTGGACCAAATACCCGAGGTGCACGGCGTGCTGCGCCCACGGCAGCTGGCGGGCGCGGCAGGCCATCAGCGCCAGACTGCCAAACGCCGAAGTTGCCCAGTGGTCGGGATGCTGGTCCAAAAGAAGCGGAGTGACGACCCAGTCTGGCTGAATGTCGGCCAGCACTTGGCTCAAAATATTGAGAAGGTCTGCGCCGGCATAGGGCGTGCGGTACGCGGGGGACTCAATATACGGAACGCTCGTGCATCCTGTGGTCGGGCTGGCAAAGGGCCGAGCCGCATCATAATGCAAAAAGAGATAATCCAGGCCCCCATCGGGGAATCCCAAAAACGTGACATTCTCCGCTGGCACCCCCAATGCTGCCATCGCCCTCAGCGCTTCAATCTGCCTCTCATAGCCCAGATGCACATATTCTTCCGGGCTGACAGTGAGGGAGAGATAGTAGCGCTCCGCATCCTGGACGAAACCATCGCCCGAGGTCATGAGCACCACATGCACATCATATCCCTGGCGCACAGCCTGGTGGATAAATCCCGCCGCGCCCAGAGCCTCATCATCCGGATGGGGGGCAAGAACCACCACCCGCCGCCTGCCCGCCATCTTAACGCCCGTCGATAATCAGGAGCACCTGATTCGCATCCACGGCGCTGCCCTTGTGGACCTTCAAGCCAGTCACGCGTCCAGCCACCGGTGAGGTGACCTCATTTTCCATCTTCATGGCCTCGAGAATCACCAGCACCTGTCCGATTTCCACCAGCCCGCCGTCCTCCACCTTCACGTCCAGAACGGTGCCGGGCAAAGGCGCCTCAATCACTGTCTCTCCATTTTGCAGCACGGCCGCAGCGGGTTTGCGCACCACTTCCGCCTGCACCACCGGTTGGGGGGCCGGGACATGCTGCGCTGGCGGCTCCGCTGAAGGAGTCCCCTGCGCCTGAATTTCCTCCGCCTCGACTTCATACACTGTGCCATTCACCCGTATCCGAAATTTACGCACCGCCATACACTACCTCCTCCAAAATGAAAGCGCGCACTGATGCGGCCTGTTTACCAGCCAATCCACCGCCATTCAGACGGCGCTGGCCACACTTCACGGACTTTGATGGAGACTCCGGGCCCCAGGGTCGGGTCTGCCATCAGCACGGCGGCCATAAGGGCCGCGATAATTTCTTCTGTCAGTGGTGTTTCCGGCCTTTCTCA
>JAKAAS010000284.1 GCA_021802225.1 Bacillota bacterium | reverse complement strand
GAGCCGCACTACCGGTTTTGCGACAGCTATGAGGCATCGGTGATCTCGGGGTCATCCAAGTCATAATAGCGGTGATTGTGGTAGGCAACCGCCTCTTGCAGCTGCTGTAGACGATCCGCCGCTTCGCCACCGTTCCGGGCCATTACAGCGACTCCGCTCCTTCGCGGCTGAGCTGCGCAAACCGGGCCAGAAAGGAACGCACCCCTCCGCCAGGGAACGCAATCGTCAATTCCAGATTCTCCGCTTCGCCCCGCATCGCCACGATCGTCCCCCATCCAAACCGGGGATGCCGCACTTTCTCCCCCATCACCAGTCCCGTAAGCTGGTGGTCCTTCTGCGTCGTGGCCCGGTCGGCAGGGGCGACGCGCTTGGGCATATCAATCAGGGGTGCAGGAATCTCCGCAATGAAGCGGGACACGGGATTTTGCTGTGTCCGCCCCAGCATTGTTCGGGTTTTAGCGTAGGACAGGTAGAGTTCATCCTGGGCCCGGGTAATGCCGACGTAAATCAGGCGCCGCTCTTCTTCCAGGTTGCCTTCGTCAATCGAGCGCATGTGCGGGCAGATGCCTTCTTCCAAGCCGCCAATAATCACCACGGGAAACTCCAGCCCCTTGGCGCTGTGAAGAGTCATGAGCCAAACTCCCCCACTGTCTTCTTGGGTTTGGTCCCAGTCCGACACCAGGGCCACCTGCGCCAAGAATTCCCCAAGATCGTTAGTCCCCTGGTCATCCTCAAACCGTTTGGCTTCCGACAACAATTCTCCAATATTCTCCATACGGTCCTGCGCCTCTCGGCTGTGGTCCATACGGAACAAGGCCATAATGCCACTCTCTTCCGCGACTTTCTGCGTGAGTTCGGCTAGGGAACCCTCAAGCGCTTCCTGCCAGCTTTCGAATAGCCGGTAGAGCTCACGGCAGGCCTTTTGGGCTTGGGAAGAAAGCCCAATCACCATGGCTGCCTGCCCTAGCGCCTCAAAAAGTGAAAGGCCATTGGCCTGCTGGTAGGACTTGATTTTCTCAATGGCCACGTCGCCGATGCCCCGGCGAGGGAAATTGATAATGCGGGCCAGAGAGAAATCATCCCGCCGATTGAATAAAACTTTGAGGTAAGCCAGCAAATCTTTGACTTCCTTGCGCTCGTAAAAACGCTTGCCCCCAACCAGACGGTAGGCGATGCCCGCACGGGCCAGGGCCATTTCGTAGGCGCGCGACTGCGCGTTGGTCCGGTACAGGACAGCGCAGTCCGACAGGCTGTGGCCACGCCGCACGGCTTCATGAATCATTTCCGCAGCAAACCACGCTTCTGACTCTTCGTCCGGCGCCTCGTACAGCCGAATCTTGCGGCCCTCGCCTTTGGTGGTCCAAAGACTCTTGCCCAGCCGCTCCTCATTGTGGGCCACGACGGCGTTGGCCGCATCTAAAATATTCTGGGTGGAACGGTAATTTTGCTCCAGGCGAATGATGTGAGCGCCAGGAAAGTCGCGCTGGAATTCCAGAATGTTGCGCATGTCCGCGCCGCGCCACCCGTAAATGGCCTGGTCGTCATCCCCTACGGCACAAAGATTCTGGCGCACCCGGGCAAGATGCTGAATCAACCGGTACTGCGCCAGATTCGTGTCCTGGTATTCGTCGACAAAAATATAATGGAAGCGTTTTTGGTAGCGTTCCAGGACGTCGGGAAACTGGTCAAACAGCTTGACCGTCAAGTAGATCAGGTCATCGAAGTCCAGAGCGTTAAGCATCTTCAACCGTGCCTGGTACTGCTTGTATACTTGCTGAATTTTCTCTTCGGCAAATCCTTGAGAAGGATAGGTCTCAGGGGAAATAAAACCATTCTTCGCCCGGCTGATGGCATGCACGAACTGCGCCGCTGGCCACTGCTTGTCGTCCCAGCCCCATTCCTTGATAATCTCTTTGACAACGCCCTTGGTGTCATCCGCGTCATAAACCAAGAACTGTGGCCCATAGCCCAATAGCTGGACATCCTGGCGCAATACGCGGATGGCGATTGAGTGGAACGTGCCCACCCACATGGACCGGCCCTCTTCTCCCACCAGGCGGTCAATGCGGTCCCGCATCTCGCGCGCTGCCTTGTTGGTAAAGGTGAAAGCCAAAACCTGACTGGGATATACCTGGTGATTTTGCAGCAAATGCGCAATGCGGTATGTCAGTGTGCGTGTTTTGCCACTGCCCGCCCCCGCCAGCAAAAGCAGCGGGCCCTCAATTATTTCACATGCTTCGCGTTGTTGATCATTCAATTCCTGCTGTAAATCCATGGCAGCCTCCCGTAACATCCTCAACTGCCATTATATCACGGGAATGGGGTCTAGCTAATGGAATGCGTCGCAATTGCTTGGAGCGTACTGCAAGCCGTCTGGCGCGTTTTGGAATATCACGCGGGCCCGTGCGCAGTTTGTGCGGGAAGCCTCCAATCCCGGAGTACCCCGGTCAATCTCTCCGACTTCCACCGGCCGGCCATTCAACACTGCCGCGAATTCCTCCAGCTCTTGGAGGGCCAAGAGGTAGTTAGGCATGCAGTACCACAATTCCAGGGTCGTGGGGTCGACCCAAGCATATCCCTTGACCCGTCCGTTTTCCCTGAATCCCGCTTCAGCCAACATTGTCATGTCACTCACAGGCATCGCCTCCCTAATGAATTAGCGCGCTAAAGTTGCTGGCCAAAAAAAATTAGTGCGGGGAGCCATGCAATTTGTCGAGCACGACACGGTATCCGTCAGCTCCAAAAGAGAGCGCTCTCTTTACCCGGGAAATTGTCGCGGACGACGCCCCTGTAATACGGGCAATATCATCGTAAGTCTGACCTTGGTTCAGCATTCTCGCGACAGAAAGCCTCTGCGCGATGGACTGCATTTCCTGTACTGTCAGGATATCCTCAAAGAATGCCAGACACTCCTCTTCGGATTCCAGTGACAAGAATGCTTGGCAAAGCATCGCTGTTTCCTTGGTGCGAAGCTTCGAATTCATCCGGACACCTCAGTCCCTCATAAAATGGCTACGGTTTTCACTATAGCGTATTTCTTGTGGGAATTGAACACAAAAATTCGTCTCCGCCTCGCATTCGTCCGCAGGAGCGGCGCCGGCGGTTTTGCGAGTAAAGCCGACGTGAGTCGGCTCTCGCAAGAATCCCCTGCCTTTAGGCGTGGGGAGGTTCAGCTACTCTTATCGCTGCGTCTGGAGTCTTTTTGCAATCCAATGCCCCACAGCATTCGTGTTCCATTTGCGTTGATTGTCCAAGGCAGCAATAAACCGCCGCGTTATATATTTGGAACGCGGCGGCTTGATGGAACGGCAACGGCAGTTCAGGCTGACACCGCTGTCAGCCTGAACTGCTGCCGCCTGATGAACTGCTGCCGCCCGATGAACCGCTGCCTGATGAACTGCCGCCCGATGAACCGCTGCCTGATGAACTGCCGCCTGAGGACGAGGAAGTCGCCATTTTCATCAAGCTGGATTTTACCGCCGTGTCAATCATCTGAGTCATCGCCGGCGTCGTCATAGTCTTGCTGACATCCATTTCCAAGGTTTTCTGAAAGGTCGGGCTGCTGACCACCATGAGCAATGCCTTCTCCATAGTCGATTGGCCGGATGGTGTCATCAGCGCCTGCTGCAACTGGGAGGTGGAAATCGTCTCAGCAATCAATTTCTGCATTTTGGGCGTTTCCATTTCATCCCGCACGGCTTTTTGAATTTGCATCGGCGGTTCCTGGCCCGAGGAGGAACTGCCGGAGGCGGCTCCTGACCCGCCTGATGATGAAGAGGCTCCGGAACTGGAGCTGGAGCCGCCCGACTGCCCGCTGCTGGCAGAACTGCTCTGCGTGCCCTCTGTCTGGTTGGTGGAGGCGGTGCTGCCATGTTCTGGCGCGGGCGCCCCCATAGTGAAAGTGCAACCGGCTGCTGCCCAAACCAGCACTCCGGTCGCTGTCAGTGTAATCGCTTTGCGAAGCAGATTGTGCACGAGCGGCACCTCCGAACGTATTCATGTGTTCAGAATGCCCCGCCCCCCGAAATTTACTCTCCCGCGTCCCGGGCAATATCCATGCGCGTGCAGCTGGCGGGAAAGCTGATGGCCTCGACTTGCCGGTAGCTGTTCACCCGGGCCTGCGCGACATTGCGGCCCAGGCCGA
>JAKAAS010000283.1 GCA_021802225.1 Bacillota bacterium | reverse complement strand
CGCGGGAAGGCACTATTGGAACGCCGGACCCCATGGGGCTTTGGGTGTGGGATAACCAAAACCGCGAGCTTCATTCCATCAACACTGCCCCTGCCATGTGGATTGGTTATGGCGGAACGCTTTTGTGGGCAAACGATCAAGAACTGGTCATTGGCGAAGAACTTCACGGCCACGTTCGGCTTATGAGTGTGGACGTTCGAGGTGGGGCGCGCGTCTTGATTGAGGCGGAGGGCAGTTATTTGAATGGCGTGTTGGCACCCCGTGGAATCTTTGCCTTTTACACTGATTCGAGCAGGATGGAGGAGGTTGTGCGCGTCCATGACGGAAGCCACACAGTAACGACGTCCATGAATCCTGCCGTCTTTCGTGCTCCTCAAGAGTTCTATGTGGCCGGTTTTCAAGGCGATATGGTGCAGGCATGGTTCCTCCCGGCCAAAGGGGGGGAGGCCAAGGGGACGGTTCTTTCGATTCACGGGGGACCGCATGGAGCCTTTGCGCGCGATGTGAGCCCCTTGCACAGTCGAATCAGCGACGCAGGGTTTAATGTCATTTATGCCAATCCCCATGGGTCCGTAGGATATGGCCTTGAGTTTGCACGGGTGCTGAAGGGCCACTGGGGGGAGGTTGATGAACAGGACTGGGCTGCCATCGTCAAATACTGCGAGGATAAGGGCTGGCTAGATCGCGGGAACCTGGCTGTTTTGGGGTCCAGCTACGGCGGATTCATGGCAACATGGCTCGCCGGACATTGGCCATTTTTAAAGGCGGCTGTCATTCAAGCGCCGGTCGCCGACCAAATTGGCATGTACTGGTCATCGGACATCGGCTATACCTTTACCGCCGAGGGTGTCGGCGTGGATTTTTCCACGGATGGCGAATCGGCGACCTTGGGACTTTGGAACTACTCGCCGTTGAAGTGGGCGGAACATGTCAATGCCGCCGTGCTGTTGCTGCATGGATCAGATGACGACCGGTGCCCAGTGGGACAGTCGGAGGCACTTTTCTCGGCCCTCAAGCGCTACGATAAAGAAGCCGAGCTGATTATCTATCCCGGGGAAAGTCACCTAATGACGACCATTGGACGGCCATCGACCCGCATTGACCGAATGAACCGGATTGTCGACTGGTTGCTCCAGCACATGGCGTAAGGTGCTTTGGCAACACTTTAACCATCGGGCTGCTCTCCATTTTTGAGGTGCGGCCCGATCGTTTCTTTGGCCATTATCGCAACGTTGCGGATTGCCAATCTCGGCACTCGCTTGGACCCCGGTCAACGCAGAAAGATTTGTTTTGGCACTTTGTATCCGGCCATGTGGACGCGGCAAAACGCAAGATAAGCTATTCGAGAGAGGTTGTCTTTCCCTCACGAAGCGGGCCCACAGCCTCGACGGATGTTTTGCGCTTTTTCTCCGAGGAGCCCAAAACGAGCGGTGATTCGGAGACCGATTGGCCGGACCAGGGAAGGGCCTCAGGGTATGCATCTCGCGCTTCCGAAGCAACTCTAGTCGGTCCGAGGCCTCGAAGGGTCAAGAATTGGCAGTCGAATGTATGGCGGCAGGATCGCCGAGTCTCGGCGGAAGGACCAGCGCGGCGATGCCAACTGTGAGGCCTATGAGGGCGATTAGCAACATGGCTCCGAGCGTGGACGTTCCGAAAAGCGATCCAAATCCCAGAGGGCCGGCGACGGCGCCGACAAAGCCAATCGTTAAAAGGCGCCCAGCGTCCCGACCGACGGCGTGGGACTCGGAGAGAACCGAAGGTGCAGCCAAACCCAATGTGAACACAACGGCGGTGGATGATCCGGCGAGCCATGCCCAGAAAAAGGCGAACATGGGTAGCGTCGCAAGCCCGACCACGGCAACGGCAATCAGTGCCGACACGCCCAGAAAGGGAGAGCGGAACCCCCGGCCGATCCTTAAGACCCACGGCGATGCGAGGCCTCCCATGATGGAGCCCAGAGATAGGCATGCCACTAGGATGGATGCGTGCTCGAGGGGCCATCCAAGATGCACGTAATATTCGGGGAGCCACGTGATGAGCGCGTAGAAGACGGCCCCTTGAGCCGCAAAACTGCCCGCAATGGCATACAGGAACCGGGGGCGTGGTGCCGCGAACGGCTTTAGCTTTGCGTCATTGGGACGATCTTCAAGTCGGGTTTTCAAGAGGAGCCAGCCGATCCCGGTTGTGCCGATTAGAAGTCCCCATGCAAGAAATACCCATGGCCAGCGATGATCCAGATGATCGAAGAGGGGGATGGAGAGTAAGCTCGCACCTAGTCCGCCGGTGACCAGTCCGGTGGCGTATAGCGTGGTGGGTAAGGTGGGGTTTTGGGGATTCATGACACGCGCCACTTTTGCTAACGTCGGTTGAGCGAGGCCGACTCCCAGTCCGGAGAGGGTGACGTTGAGAAACACGGCGGCTTTCGTGGGCCCGACTATGGTCGGTACGACGCAACCGATCGCGAGGACCCCCAGCGCACCGGCCAAAGCGGGCCGTTGTCCCACACGATCGGCAATCCAGCCGGACGGCATGGAGATGGCAGCAATAATCAAGAGCGGCAGAGCCGTGAGGGTTCCGCCCCAAAACCCACTCAAGCCGAGTTGCTTAAGAAACACCGGCAAGAGGGCGCCGATCGAAACGATCGTAGTTCGGCAAGAGAACGCGGCGAGCCAAACAAGCACAAGCCCAGCGATCTCACCCAACACATTGCCCCTCCCCATACCCTTCTGGCGTGTCGGAATGCAAGGTGTGTTTTCATTAGTAATATCTGTTATGCGGTCGGATGGGCGACATTCTTAAAAAGGAGATGGATATGCGGGCGTTCGTGATTACGCAAACGCAGCCGGCGCCCATCGCAACGTGACTCAGCAGCGTCCATGTTACTGCGTGTGGAGTGCAAGGTCTCCTGACGGGTGGCTCGTGCCCCCCTGAGGGGCGCAAATGGAGATTGGAGACGGATTTATGACGTGTGCGTGAGATGTTGAAAGGGCAGTCCAAGCCACCACAGCCACCATGAGCCATGCACTGGGGGATTGCTTGCCGTACGATTGGCCAGTTTCGTGTGGGCCGTTTGCAATTGCTGGTTGAGGCTTACGATGAGCGCATGATCGCTTTGAATGGTCTTCGCGGCGTTATGAAACGCGGTCAGGTAGCCCGCGAGGAACGCCAGCCCGGATAAACCTACAGCCACGGCCAGCGTTATGCCGCTCCACATGATCCATTTGACCCAGTCAAAGTGCACGCTTTCAGCGCTGTTGGTCGTATTGGTTGGGGGTACCGATTTGGCCATCATGTTATCACCTCAACAGGGAGACGAATACTTCTGGCAATTCGTTGCATCCTATCGCCCTCATTTTTACTTTTTCTGGCTTAAAAATTGATTCCGTCCCGAAACGGGGTTATATTTATTAGCTATCGTCCACGTCGGAGAAGTGCATTCGTAACCAATTGAAACCTTTCCTTACCACTGACGTTATGCTCCACAGACATGCTTATGCAGACAGGCTCTAGGGAGGATGCATCGGATGAGGAGCAAGTGGGTTATAGCCGCCTGGGCGATCGGAGCCTCGGGGTTTTTAGCTGGAGCAGGGGCGGTGGTTCACCAGTCCCTGCATCACCCCGCGCCGTCGGCGTCGGCGGCACGGGTCAAAAAACCACCCGTGCCTCACCAGGTTAAGAAGCCGACAGTGGCGAAATCCCCCGCGGCAACTCAGGGCCAAACCGTAGGGGGAACGCCCGCGAGTTCGTCCCCAGGCCCCAGTTCAAGTGCGGGACTAACTGCGTTTAAGGGACAGTCGGTGTCTTTGGAGACGCCCGCACTCACGTCGAGTGCCCTTCCCCGCAATTACCCTTTGGCGAACAATCCCGTTGAGTTTTATACGCCACGCGACTTTACGATGATCGAAGCGCTGTCCGCGGTCCTCAAGGGAGCGCCTGTGGCTGTTCAGATTTTTTCCGAGGCCACATCGCCCGTTCTGGCGTTGGCTGTCGCGTACAATGGGTCCCCGGTGGCAACGCACGTATTTTCCAACCCCATTTCGGTTGCTGCTGTAAGCGGGGAAAGTCTCTATATCGAGAGCCTTCCTCCGGATCAGGCACCCCAGTGGTATGGTTTCAACCTCATCAGCGGGGCCATGGTCGAAGGGGCCACCCCCCCCACCG
>JAKAAS010000282.1 GCA_021802225.1 Bacillota bacterium | reverse complement strand
CTCCGAGAGGGGGTTGTTGGACTTAAGAAGCGGTTGAGGTGGAAGGTGCTTTGCCCCAGTGGCCGGGACCGCCCTTCATGCTTCCAGAGTGGGTGACCATCTGGTCAATCATGGTGCTCAGGTGGGATTCCATGGCGGTGGCTTGAGCAGAGGTCATCTTGCCAGCCGTGACCGCTGTTTGCATTTGAGCCTTGGCATCGGCAAGCAGGGTGTTTTCCAATGCGGCTGCGCTCGACCCGTTCGCTTGGGCGATGGCGGCCAGACTCTGGCCAGCTTTCATGTCCTTGCGCAGAGTGCCGGTGGACAGGTTCAGCGATTTCGCGGCATCGGCCATCAGGTTGCCCATCGCGCCGAATCCGCCCCGGTGTCCAAAGCCTCCCATCGCGCCAAATCCCATCTTCCCGGAATGGGTGACCATCTGGTCAATCATGGTGCTCAGGTGAGATTCGATCGAGGTGGCCTGGGCTGATGTAATTTTGCCAGCTGAAACGGCGCTCTGGATTTTGGCCTGGGCGCTTGCCAGCAGGGTGCTTTCCAAGGAAGCTGCGCTCGACCCGTTCGCTTGGGCGATGGTGGCCAGGCTCTGGCCGTCTTTGAGGTCAGTGCGCAAGGTGGTGGTGGAAATGTTGAGATCTTTCGCGACACCAGCCATCAGGTGGCCGGCCATGCCGTACCCTCCGGGGCCGCCCTTCATCCACTGGCCGCTGTGGGTAACCATTTGGTCAATCATGGTGCTCAGATGAGGTGTTATGGCGGTCTCCTGCGCGGCGGTCATCTTCCCCGCCGTAACTGCGGCCTGCATCTGAGTCTGGGCGTCGGCGAGCAGTGCGCTTTCCAGTGCAGCTGCGCTCGAGCCGTTCGCCTGGGCAATAGTGGCGAGACTCTGGCCAGCTTTCATGTCGGCCCGTAAGGTGCTGGTGGAGATGTTGAGTGTTTTGGCAGCATCAGCCATGAGGGTTCCCATGGGGCCGAATCCACCCTTGTGTCCCCAGTGAGCACGGCCGTTCTTTGCGGAAGTCGGAGCCTTGGCATTGGCGGACAGTTCCACGTTTTGCAGCGCCGATCCCTTCTGTGCTCCGTTATGCGAGGTCACCGCCAATCCAGCGCCTCCCGCGACTAACACTCCCGCGGCCATGATAGTGATTCCCTTCAACATGCTCAGTCACACTCCTCAACAGCATTTGGGGCCCGGTACAAGTCCCACTTACAGTAAACCCCAGAGTTGTTTCCAAGTTGTTGCCTGGGTCTGAAGATTTCCTGATAGGGTCTGCTTCCCGAATGTGTTTGAGATAGGGGGCCAGTTCCGCTGCGCAAAATTTTTTGTGGCGTGCTGGGCCAATTTCTGAGTTTGGACACCCATTTTGGTATCGGTGCGCGGGCGGGAAGATTATGATAGGGAGGGAACAAAAAGAACCAAGGGGGCTGGAATGACATTGTGACGGAGGCCGTTATTGAGATGAAGGCCGTGAGCAAACATTTTGGCCACCGCGAAGCCGTATCGAACCTGACTCTCGATATTCCGGCGGGTCAGGCTATGGCCCTTTTAGGGCCCAATGGCGCTGGCAAAACGACCAGCATTGCGATGATGCTGGGACTCACCAGACCCAGCCGGGGGCATGTCCGGCTGTTTGGCGCGGATCCCGGCTCGGTCCAGGCCCACACCCGCATTGGGGTGATGCTGCAGGGCGTCAGTGTGCCGGACCGGCTGACCGTCAAAGAGAGTCTCAACCTTTTTCGCGGCTTTTATCCCCGTTCCTTGCCGCTGGCCCACCTTCTGGACATCTCCGGCCTGGCGGGGGACGCCCGCAAGATGGCGGGGCAGCTCTCGGGCGGCAAGACCCGCCGCCTGCAATTTGCGGCAGCCATGGCCGGGGATCCGCAGGTGCTGTTTCTGGATGAGCCGACGGTGGGGATGGATGTCGGGTCCAAGCGCCAATTCTGGGATACCCTGCGGACTTTCATCGCCGATGGCAGAACTCTTGTCCTCACCACCCATGACTTGCAGGAAGCGGATGTGGTGGCGGACCGAGTGGTCGTCATGAACAGCGGGCGGGTGATTGCGGATGCGACTCCAGAACGCATCAAAATGGAATTTGGCGGGCGGCAGGTGAGTTTTGTGGCAGCAGAAGGACAGGCGATTGACGGCCTCCGCCGGTGGCCGGAAGTGCAAGATGTGCACACGGCGGGACGGCATGTCACCGTGGTGACGAAGGACTCCGACCAAGTGGTGCGGCGGCTCATTCTCGAAGGATGGGACATCTCTGACATTATGATTGCGGGCGGCGGCCTCGAAGAGGCCTTTGTCCGGCTGACGGACCAGGCGGGGGGCCCAGCATGAGGGCGCTGTGGTCGCAATGGAAAGCGGATCTCTTGCGCACGGCCCGCGACCGCCGCTTTTTTGTGCTCACATTGGGGATGCCGATTGCCTTCTATCTCATCTTCATCAGTGAGGCCGGGCAGGACCTGAAGATTTCCGGAACGTTCTGGAGCGCCTACTTTATGGTGTCCATGGCGACCTTTGGCGTCGTGGGATCGTCGGTGAATACGTTGGGGGTGCGGCTGGCAACAGAGCGCAAGAGCGGGTGGGTGCGCTGGCTGCGCACGACGCCTTTGTCGTCCACAGGTTACGCGGTGGCAAAAATTCTGACCCAACTCACGCTCTCCTTGCTGATTGTGGCGGTTGTCTTCGCCGTGGCGCACTTTGACCAGGGAGTTACCCTCAGCATCAGGAAGTGGGTAGAGATTTTTGGGTGGCTCTGGATTGGCTCTATTCCCTTTGCCGCGCTGGGAGTGCTCATCGGCCTGGCGGGCAATGCGGCTCAGATTCTCGGAACCCTGGTCTATTTAACCCTGTCTTTTCTCGGGGGGCTGTGGACGCCTGTGCAGATGATGCCAAAGACCATGCAACAAATTGCCCGGTGGATGCCGACTTACCGGTTTGCGGATCCGGCCTGGGACATCCTGGAAGGCAAATCGGTGCCAGTGGCGGATGTGGCCGTTCTGCTCGCCTATACTGCGCTGTTCATCGTGGCGGCGGCTCTCGGACAAAAATGGATTGATGCCCGGCCTGAGATGTAGAGGACACAAATTTACTCAGGACGATCTGGAACGGCTAATGCTCAGTGCTGGTTGTTCCCGCGTCCATAAGGCACCGGACTAAGGGCATGGAATGCGGCGGGAAGGAAAATCCTTAACCGGGTAGAGGAGATTCTGCTGGGCCGAATCGGCCCCGGGGATGTATAAGCCGACCTCTCTCCCGTCGGGGACGTGTCGCTGACGGTGAGCATGGTGAGACAAGTTAGCCCTGAAGTGCGCATGCCGGCGGTGCAACCCGCAGACCGTAACGGCAATGGATCGGCCGCTAAGAAATTGTCAATGGGCCCCAGGCACACACAATATGATCACAGAACTGGAAAAGCTCCCGTGGAGTGTTGATGGAAGAAGTTTGGCTCAGCCCGTTTGGAGAGAAACTTCGGCCGATTGCTGCTCTGGTTGCGGGGCAACCCAATAGTTCACCCGTGGCTACAAGGATGCAGTTCACTATGAACGGCATTGCAGGCGTGCGCGGGTCGCGGCGCTCGCATAGGCATGGATAGCTGCTCCCGCTAAGCGCGGCCACCCGTGCGCCGGGAAAGCCATTAACGGGAAAGCCTTCAAGCACTAGCGCACGGCGGTTCAGGTGGGGGAGAGTTCCTGGGACCGCACTCCCTCGCGCCGCCTTTTGCGGTGGGCGCGCTTTCTCACTCCCTCTGCCGTAATAGTGTAGACAATCAGTCCGGCATCATCACTTTTGAATTCCACCGTGCAAGTCGAGCAGAAATACCAGCCCGGAGCGGTGAGCCGTCCGACCCAGCGGTTCCCGCATTCAGGACAAATGGGATACTTTTCGCGCATAGCCATTCTCCTTTATTCGCTTTATACCTACCATAACGACGCAGACGAATTGTTGGTAACAAGAATCCTAAAAAATTTACATTTCCAGCCAAATCGGGGGGCATTCTCTAAGCGGGGGGCGCCACATAAAGTGAGGGGCCACGCCCTTTTGCAATAGACATGGATTCCTTTTGCGCTATCTGTCTGCCGGAGTTTTTTGAATCCGGTTTTAGGGGGGAGGCTATGGGCGATAATGCCGCAACATTGAGAGCAAGAACTATGGGCAGGAGC
>JAKAAS010000281.1 GCA_021802225.1 Bacillota bacterium | reverse complement strand
TAAAACTGAAGACAATTCCTCCTGCGGCAATGGCGGTGAAGACGCCGTTGGCGCCGTAAGGCGCGAATCCGCCAAAGCGGGTCCAGTTGCCGGAATGAAATGCGGTGAGGATGAGAGCGATGATGGTCATGGTGGGCGCCGCGAGTTTAATGAACGTCACGGGGGTGTTGACCTTGGCGTAGAGCTGCACGCCGAGATAGTTCACCGCAAAGAACATCCCCAACAGGGCGGTGGCGGCCGCGAAGCCCCAACCCGTCAGCGAATTTTGAGCGGAGCTGTAAAGGCCGGGAAGGTAGCCGGCAGAATACTCCAACACGGCCTCCGCTTCCATCGCGGGGGCAGCGGCCCACGAAATAATGGCCGCCCAGCCCATCAGAAAACTGACCAGCGTGCCGTGGGAATACTGCGGGAACCTTATGACGCCGCCCGCCTCCGGATACGTCGCCGACAGTTCTGCAAAAGCCAGCCCCAAGATCACCACAGCAGCTCCTCCGATAATCCAGGAAACGATCGAAGCGGGACCGGCAATAGTGGCCGCGGCCAAAGCACTGAAAAGCCATCCCGAACCGATCAGTCCGCCAATAGCGGTCATGGTCCGGTCTGTGCGGGTCAGGCGGCGCTGGAAGCCGGAGGCCGGCCGGCCTTCACCGGTTGTGCGTGTCGGCGTGGTCAACAAGGAAATCCCCCCTAAAACTTTCGTACAGTAAATTGATGAATCGTGGAAACGCACTGCATAACTATACTGCTGCATAAGATAATGGCAAGAGGCGGGAAAAAAGCTGCCGAATTATGTGTCCAAAGACTTTTCTGAAAAACATGGGGGTGCGACCCGGCCGTCTCTGCTTCTAGTTGAAGCGGGCACTGCTCATTGCGGGCGGGGCAGGAGGCCATGCGGAAAATCTTTGGCGCTTAGGTTGCATATGTTTGCGTGCGGTTCGGAGGGCGGTTTTAACGGACTCCTGAAAGGAGCTGACGCAGTGTCGGGAATCACTGATAGTGGCTGAGCCTCGTGGACCAGCGTGGTCGGTGAGGCTCAGCCGCTTGACACAAAGGCGCGCGGAATGGTTCCGCGCGCCTGTCTGATATGGTGAAGCTAGGCCATCTGATTCAACACGGTTTGCAAGATCCCGTTGTTGCGGTAGTATTCCACATCCACCGGGGTGTCGAGGCGGGCAATGGCGGAGAATGTCCGGCTCGCCCCGTCAGCCGCCATGAGCCGCACTGTGACTGGGGCGCTGGGCTCAAGCTCTGCCGGCAGTTCGATTGTGACGGTCTCATCGCCTTGGATGCCCAATGTCTGCCAGGATTCTCCCGGTTGAAACTGCAGCGGGAGGATTCCCATGCCTACCAGGTTGCTGCGGTGAATGCGCTCGAAGCTCTGGGCCACTACGGCCTGCACTCCCAAAAGCTTGGTGCCTTTGGCTGCCCAATCGCGTGAGCTGCCAGTGCCGTATTCCTTGCCGGCAAAAACGACCAAGGGCACGTGGGCTTCCTGGTAGCGCATAGCGGCGTCAAATATGGGCATGACGTCACCTGTGGGCACGAACCGGGTAATGCCCCCTTCTGTGCCCGGAACCATGGCATTGTGAATCCGGATGTTGGCAAAGGTGCCGCGCATCATGACTTCGTGATTGCCGCGGCGCGATCCATAGGAATTGAAGTCCCGAGGGTTCACGCCATGCTCGAGCAGGTACCGGCCTGCGGGGCTGTCCACGGCGATATTGCCCGCCGGAGAAATATGGTCTGTGGTCACGGAATCTCCGAACAGGGCCAGGATGCGCGCATTGCTAATGACACGGCCCTTAGCTTCAGCCTGTTCAAAGAAAGGTGGTTTTTGGATATAGGTGGATGATGCATCCCACCCATAAATCTTTCCGCCCAGCTCTGGCAGCTGATTCCATAGCGGATTGGCTTGGTAAATCTGCTGGTACTGGTCCGCAAACATCTCAGGCTGGAGGGCTTGGTTAAGGGTATCCCTGATTTCAGCGTCTGTCGGCCACAGGTCGGACAGGTACACGTTATGACCTGCAGGGTCTTGGCCAATGGGGTCGCGGGACCAGTTGATGCGCATTGTGCCCGCCAGGGCATAGGCCACGACGAGCGGTGGTGAAGCCAGATAGTTGGCTTTCACCAGGGGATGCACACGACCTTCGAAATTGCGGTTGCCGCTTAATACCGCGGCCACGGTCATGTCGCTGGCCTGGATGGATTGGGCCACGGGCTCGGGCAACGGCCCGCTATTGCCAATGCACGTGGTGCATCCGTAGCCGACAATTTCAAAACCCAGCTGGTTCAAATAGGGCAAGAGTCCTGCGGCCCGCAGATACTCCGTCACTACCCGCGATCCTGGTGCCAAACTGGTTTTTACATAGGAGCGGACATGGAGCCCCTTCTCCACAGCCTTTTTGGCCAGCAGCCCAGCGCCGATCATGACGTGCGGGTTGGAAGTGTTGGTGCAGCTGGTAATAGCCGCGATAACAACGGCGCCTTGTCCCAGCGTTTCGCGGTGGCCATCCTCCCAGACGACTTCCGTCTGCTTTTGGCGGTCAGCTTCAGACAGCCCAAAACCTCTCTGGCTGGTATCAGCCGCAAGAGATTCCTCAAAAGCTTGCGGCATTGCGCTGAGGTTTATGCGGTCTTGAGGCCGCTTGGGGCCGGCAATGCTGGCCTCGACGGACCCGAGGTCAAGCTCAATGACTTCGGAATAGTCTGGGTCGGGGGTATGCTCTGTACGGAACAGCCCCTGCTCTTTCAGGTACCATTCGACCAGGCGGACATGGGCAGGGTCGCGTCCGGTTTGCCGCAAATAGAGCAGAGTTTCCTCGTCAACGGGGAAATAGCCCATCGTGGCGCCGTATTCCGGGGCCATGTTGGCTACTGTCGCCCGGTCTGCCAGACCCATCTGGACCACGCCCGGACCGAAGAACTCGACAAACTTGCCGACCACGCCGTGTTCCCGCAGGATGTGGGTGACGGACAAGGCAAGGTCCGTGGCAGTGACTCCTTCACGCAGGCGGCCAGTCATTTTAAATCCCACCACCGCGGGGGTGACAAAATACAAAGGCTGGCCCAGCATGTTGGCCTCAGCCTCGATACCGCCCACACCCCAGCCGAGAACGCCTAGACCATTGACCATCGTGGTGTGGGAATCCGTGCCCACCACGGAATCAGGAAAGATCAAACGGCCATCGGGGTCCTCTTTAGAAGCGACCACCGAGGCGAGGTATTCGAGATTGACTTGGTGGACGATGCCCGTGTCGGGAGGAATGGCGCGGAAATTCTGAAATGCATCCTGCGCCCATTTTAGGAGGCGGTAGCGCTCATTGTTGCGCTCGAATTCTTTATCGGTGTTGTACTGCAGCGCAGCTGCAGTGCCAAATGCATCCACTTGCACCGAGTGATCAATAACGAGGTCGACCGGAACCAGTGGATTGATCTGGCTGGGGTCGTGTCCCATCAGGGCCACCTGGTCACGCATGGTGGCCAGGTCCACGACCGCTGGCACCCCTGTAAAGTCCTGCAGGACGACGCGAGCCGGTTTGAAAGGGATTTCCCCGCCCTGGCTAAAATTTTTGGGGTCCCAGTTCGCCAGTCTGCGCACATCATCCGGGGTAATTTGGTGGTTGTCCACCTGCCGCAAGACAGATTCCAGCAAAACCTTGATGGAAAAAGGCAGGTGGGATAGCGATGAAGACCGTAGGGGATTCAGAGCTTCAAGACGGAAATATACAATCGGTTGGCCTTCGAACGCAGTTACGACGCGGGCGTTGAAAGGATCTAGCACTGTGTTTTCCAATGTCTGCCACCTCAATTTTGAACTTTGTAGACAGAATTGACCACAACTATTGTAAACCACTTTGCAGCCCTGACACCGTGTAGCTTCACCGCGCGGATGATATAATTTAAGGGTCAGGCAGATAAAGGGGCGGGTACCGTGAGCAAGTGGACACAAGACATCAGGCAAGGGCGGACTTTCGCCATCATTTCCCACCCGGATGCCGGAAAGACGACCCTGACCGAAAAATTGCTCCTCTTTGGCGGGGCGATCCGGGAGGCGGGAGCCGTCAAAGCCAGACGGCAACAAGCGCATGCCCGTTCCGACTGGATGGCCATTGAGCAGCAGAGGGGCATTTCCGTGACCTCTACCGTCTTGCAGTTTTATTATCAAAGATCGGA
>JAKAAS010000280.1 GCA_021802225.1 Bacillota bacterium | reverse complement strand
ATTCGCCTCTTGATACGTGCCGCGAAGGGTGACGCTGATTACGCAATGGGGTTTCATATTTCAAGCTTCGACCGAGATCGATTAGGGAGTCGAGCGTCGGAGGACCGTTGGGCAATCGCGTGATGGCTACGGCGACGGTCAATTCCAAGATGTCTCGCTGGGCGTTACTCCCACCAAATGGCGTCCCTTGCATGGCGTGCCATAAATCCTCCAAACCCCACTGACATTCCCCTGCCTCAAAAAATGCGAATCCGCGTAAGGCATGGCGCAGTGTTTCCTGGGATCCGGGCTCACTTCGCGTAATGGAATGTTGTGCGAGAGCGGCGGCCTTGTCTCCATACCCATTAGCGAGCAGGACGATCAGGGCATGCAGGTCATTGAACCAATAAAATTCCTCGAGCCCGTAGTGCTTCCACGACTGGTACAATTCCATCCAGCGTGACGAGTCGTCGTACCCCAAGAGATGCAAACGCCACAACAATGACGCCGCATCGAGATCCTCGAGGGAATTGGGATCGCTTTTGCGACGGAGTTCCTGGTCATAGATCTCGTACACCTGGGCAATGTCCATCAGATAGAGTCGGAAAATGGCGTAGTGCCACCAAATGTGAATCCGCATAGAGGAGTTGTCGCACCATTCACTCCGATGTGCCTCCATCCATCGACTGCCCTCATAAAATTGCCCGGTTTCGTAGTAATAGTGGCAGACGACATGAATGGCATAAACATTGCGGGCATTGAGGGTCAACGCGAGATTTGCGGATGTCAAAGCCTGCTCGAAGTTTCCATTCTCCTCGAGCGAGAAGGCATCAATTGCTTTAAAGTACGTCAGTAATGGCGTTTGTGCATTCCATGCATTACGGACCAACTGCATCGTTGTAAGCATCTGCGAAATCCAGCCCATGTAGAACTCGAGCATATGACAGGCCCATACGGCTAAAATGTCTTGTGGATAGCGATTCAGCACTTGTCGTAAGTTACGATGCGACTCTTCAAAGCGTCGATTCGTCCAGTGTTCCAAGGCCCTCAGCAGCAACTGATCGCGCTCCGACTGCTCCGCAAATTCCTTCATAGACCGAAGCCATTCCCGTGCGCGTAGAATTTTGGCTTGCTCCATGGTCGTGACCAAATCGACGCACAAAATCTCAAGACTGGCTAATGACGGACGCTCTGAATTCAGCACATCTTCCGGAACGTACTCCATTCCTAACAACCCGACCAGTGCCTGTTCCAATACTGGCAAGTCGTTCCGGTTCCAAACGGTTTGCGGCACTCCTCGCACATCATCAACAATCATAGCTATTCATTCCTCCATTGACGGCTGCATACGCACACCGCCGTTCACCGAAATACTGCCCAAAAGCGACAAGGCCATCAGAAGCGCTAAAATAAACGGCGGCATCCACGTATCGGCGATATGTATGCGTGCTAATGCCAATGTGCCAATGAGAACGGGCAACGCGAGACTGTTAGCCCGTGAGACCATCACCCCCACATTTGCAGTGCCATATCGATGTGCCAGAATCGCTCGTGCAAGGATGCGCAAACCGCCAAAGCCAAATCCCAGCAATAACAGACCGAAGAGGCGCTCATCAATTTGTGCCGTGATGTACCACAAGAGGAAACTCAAGACGATGGAGACACCAATGAAGGCTATCGCGAGAAAACTAATCGCTCTGGACCAAAGCGAAAAGACAAATCCCGATAGCGCCATGCCGATACTCAGAGCAGCATCCAACAGCGCTACATCGAGCATCGACCCCTGATGCAATCGCACCTGCACAGGCAACATGAAATTGAAACTACCCAACGTAGGCCAAATTAGGGCCAAGGCCAGAAAGAGAAATCCGCCGCCTCGGGATGCCGGCGCTTTCAGTGGGGTCCCTGGCGATTCCGCTATGGGTCGGCCGATGACGACCAGTGTGAGAGCACTGAAGCCGGCGGCGACAACAAGGTAAAAGCTGCGGTATCCTAGGGCGTGGATAATAAAGGGAGCACAAATAGGGCCTACCATTAAGGCAACCTGATTGATGGTTACCGAGTAGGAACTGAACTTCGGGATGAGATCATTGGCATAGCCTTTGGCAATCCCAGCGAACCACATCTCCCAGCTGGTTTCCAATATGAAGAAGAATGTCCAAATGATGAAGTTAACCGCTACAACGAGGGTCTCGTCGGAGTGGACCCAGAACAGCGCCACGCAACTGGCCACCACGCCGACTAAACCCACGGCCGAGATACGGGAACCATCGTATTTTTTAAGAACATTGCGGGTCATCATGGGTACAAAAATTGCAGGGACAAAGGACAGGACGCTGGCAAGTGCTAAGGCTCGATAGTGGTCGCTTGCACTACTAGACAGTCCCCAGTTAACGGACAAGAGCACCGCTCCGGATAGGAAGCGGTAAATTCCAGAGAGTGCTAGGTAAAGATACATCTCACAAACTCTTCGTGACAAAAATCTCTTGAGACAACGCCTCCGTTAACCGTGTCGGCTCATCCGGTTTAGATGTGAAAAGGTGCGGCCATGTGTATTCCACGACCCCTTCTCGGGCACGCCAGGCGATGGGTGGTTCAGAGACTTTGCCCACGCTGGCTTGTATCGCCAAGGACCTCACGCAGTCATGCAGTTTCGTTGGCAGACGTATGTCGGCGATGATGCCTGGAGGTGCTTTGAGAAAGGCAATGGCGGCGGTCCGTTGCGGAGTGATGTTCCGAACTATATCAAAAGGAGACTCCCCTAGGTAGGCTTTGACATGAGCGGCATATGGATTGAAATCATAGGCCCGCTCAATCTGGTCCATAATGCCATCGCCGCCAGGACGAGCACCGACCTCAATCACCCACCCTTGCCCATCCAAGATTTTGATCTCGACATGGGCCATGCCCAACGAGAGCTTGAGTGCCTTACACGCGTGAATGGCCATGTCCAACAGCGGGCGATCATGTATGCGATGACTCGGTACCAAGTGGGCCATTTCAGCAAACCACGGTTCCGGCGACAAATACTTCTCGGTTACTGTAATGACTTGATATTGACCATCAAAACACAAGACCTCAACCGACACTTCATCACGCGACGCAATGAACTTTTCGACTAAGAATTTGTTGCCGGCAATGCCGAACTGCTGACGGTATTCGTCCATCATCTCCATGGAATCCCGGAGTCGCGCCCGAGCTTCCTCCACGGTTTTGGCCAAATACACCCCTCCGCTGCCGCCAAAGTCATACGGTTTGATGACGACTGGCAACCCCACCGTTTCGATGGCCTCCATAAGGTCAGCCTCGGTTTCGATGAGAACGAAAGGAGCGGTTGGTACCCCATATTTTGCAAAGACTTCTTTCATGAGATATTTATTGCGGGACCGCAGGATGGTAGTCGCGTCCATGGACGGCAATCCCAGCGCCCGATTTACGGTATGCGCGGCTGCCAACGTCCAATCGTTTAGCGGAATGACGGCTTTGGGGGTCCAGCCTTGGAGCTCATGCGCATGAATGCTCTTTAAAAGGGTGTCTGCGTCTTGAGGATCAACATTTATTGTGCCGTCGAAGTATCGGTTCAGGCTATATGCGACGCCTTGGTCGGCCGTCCAGATGGGTAAGTTCGTCACTTGTTTAGCTCCAGACAACGAGCGTTCGCGCAAATACTGATTAGCGCCTAGTAACAATACATACTGTTGCACCACATAACCCCTCCATAAGGTCCGCTTAAGTACTAATACGAGCCTTCTGCGTCAACGATAGCATTCATCCCAATGTGGGTACGCCGTCAAGCATACCAGGATCGGTAACGAGATGGGACAATTGGTGAAGTGAGGGATATGTAAGATTGTATATATCTATCAAGCATCCTGCCGTAACACGCCTGACAGGAGAGCGCTTGACTATGGTACAATCTGAACCATCCCGCGAGCGCAATATAATAGAACTGCACATGTATTGATTCTGGCGGATTATAGTAAAATTTTAACATAGTAGATTTTTTATGTCTGGTACTTTAAGACGTTTTTCAAAAGTCTTTTCGTGCTAGAGTCTTGCGTATGGTAAAAATCCAAGAAAAAATTTCCGTCACCGTCCGCAGCGTGCACGACGACCGTGTCCCCCTCCCGCACAAAGGCGAGCAGCTGATCCAACTGCGGCCGCTGCACATCTTTCCCTGAGGCTTTATCCGTGAAG
>JAKAAS010000279.1 GCA_021802225.1 Bacillota bacterium | reverse complement strand
TGAGCTTTTGCGTCGAAGGCCGTCGTATCCGCACCCGGAAGGAACCGCGTCAATCGAGTGTACTCCTGGGTCAAAGGATCCACACTTAAGGTCACCTCTTCCACCATTCCCTCTAGCCCCGCGACCTGAGTCCAACGATGCCTCGTTTCTAAACTTAGTGGATTCCAGTAGGTTGCGGTAGCTTTTGGCATATCGTGATCCTCCCATCTTCGAACACTACGATTATGCTTTGGTGCCTCGCCTTCTACAGGCCAAGAGCTGATTGCACCCGAGGCCACACCAAGGCGGCGCGCAATAATTAATTTTGTTTGTGCAAAGGAAAAGACGCGGCCGGTGTGGAATTATCTCCTATGAGATCGTTGGGAGATGATTCCATGTATACCCAAGACATTGAAGACCGACTGCGACAAAAATTTCAGCAGATTTTCCCGTTTCTGGATGAGAAGTTACGCCGCTTAGTGGCGGGGAGTGAGGCCATCACCTTGGGATATGGCGGCATCGTGATGGTGGCGCGGGCCGGAAGGCGTTAAGTGAGAAGGATCCGACCTTGCTCGCCGATTTAGATGGGCTCATCGACCCCGCGACGCGGGGGGATCCAGAGTGTCCACTCCGATGGACGTCGAAAAGCTTGCACAAGCTCTCCGCGGAATTGCAAACGCAAGGCCATCACATTAGTGCCAACACCGTCGGGGCGCTTTTACGGGACCAGGGGTATAGCTTGCAAAGTCCGCGGAAAGTGCACGAAGGGGCGGCCGATCACCCCGATCGTGATGCGCAATTTCAGTTCATTTATGATCAGTCGCTGGCCTTTCAAGATGCGGGGCAACCTGTGATTTCTACGGACACCAAGAAAAAAGAGCTAATTGGGCCATTCCGAAATGGCGGCCGCGACTGGCACCCCCAAGGCGAGCCGCCGGAGGTCAATGTCTATGATTTTCCGAACTTGGCGGACGGCAAGGCGAGTCCCTACGGGGTGTATGATGTCACGGCCCAAGAAGGATTTGTGAACGTGGGGCAAAGCCATGATACGGCCGAGTTTGCGCTCATGAGCGTGCGACGGTGGTGGAACCTGATGGGGAAGGAGCGGTACGCGGACGCGACGGCGGTGGAAGCAACGGCAGTCGCGTGCGTTTGTTTAAAGCCGAGCTTCAGGGCTTGGCTAACGAGACGGGGCTCGGGATTCACGTGAGTCACTTCCCGCCCGGCACGAGCAAATGGAATGCCATCGAGCACGAGTTATTTAGTGCCATTAGTATTAATTGGCGCGGTCGACCGTTGGAGACGTTCGAAACCGTGGTCCAATGCATTGCCAATACCCGGACTCGTCGCGGGGGCATAGTGAGTGCGGAATGGGATGAACGGGAGTACGAGACAGGCCT
Source organism: Bacillota bacterium (assembly GCA_021802225.1). Next base: position 2,802 of record JAKAAS010000279.1, on the reverse strand, counting down.
GGAGGTGGACGATGACACATTCGACGCGTTGAACATCGAGCGTGAGGACTTTCACGGGGAGTGGAATTATGTGATTAAACCACAACCCCAATCATAAAAGTTATATTTGCGCGGAGCCCAAGTGAAAGCCTGGAAAAGCATACAAATTTCCGCGAACCGTCGGGACTGGCCGATTACAGAATACTCCTGCCCGTTAGTCCATCACCCACTACCCGATGATAGTGTACACGATCGCTATGAGCTACGCTTTGTGCCAAGAATTCCTGGTACGCAATAGGCTGCGGGGTGTTCATCAGCGAGTCCTCCATGAAAAGAGACCAGAAGGTATTCGTTGATGGATGTTCTCCTACGGTAATCCACCAGGCAACACTACATCCATGATCGCCGTTGCTAGCACTGTCATGATCTCTGACCAATACGCCACCCTCCTGTGTTATTCCCACGGAGTCGACCAGACAGATGTCCCGGCTTTCAGCCACGAAGCCTCACCGTGGCTTATCGGACCCGATGCGAACGCGTTTCGTCCGGAATCACCTGGAAAATTTTGTCCCATGCAAACCCCGCCAAAAGAAAGCCCGCAATCGCCCGGGAGCCTACGCGCCGCTTACCCGCCAGCAGCCTGTTCAGGTACGAATACGCCACTTCCATCTGGCGCGCCATCTCCCGTTCACTACACTCGCGCTCGGCCAATGCTTGTCGAATTTTCCCCATATCCAGGCATAACTCCGCCATTGTAGACTCCGCTTCCCGTCGTTGTTCTCTGTAGGATACCGAACCTCGGAGGGCTTGCCTATCGGGAATTGCCGGGAATAGGGGTCCTCAGAGCGGCCGTGGTGATGGCAGGGACATTCGCGTCCCAGCACCCGCCCCACAGGAGCATTGCTGCGACGATCGTTTCTGAACTCCATTCTCTGGTGACCACAATTCACAGAGGCCACGGCGCCCCCGCTCCGCCACATCCTCCCACCGCGGGGGGATATTGAGGGACCGGGTCCTCAGTCGACCGGTCTGGGATCCAGCACCAGTCTCCGCGTGGCAAGACCGGTGAGAAGCCCTCTGGAAGTTGGAGGCCACAAAATGGTCTCTCCGGCCCATCGACCATTTTCTCGGACGCGCGGGCAGGAATCGGCACCGCGTGTCCCGAATAATAGGGAGGAGGGTCGTCCATCCGTAACCAGAACATCGGGAGTCCCTGTACCACCAGGGGGTGAATTGCATGGCACAGCACCACGACACCTCTCACAGGGAGAGGTTTTACGAGACCCTGTACGACTATTACGTCGCAATCCTCCAGCGACCAGGGTCAGCACCATTGTGGGAGGTGCCGGCCCCCCACCAGTTTTGGCCGATAGCGCACTGCGCCGTCACGGTGCGTGGGACCCGCCAGCACTGGACCCTGCATGTGGTCCGCCAGGATACCCACGAAGCGTGTGACTTAAGTCCAGCGGTGGCGCACTGGTGGGCGTGGCGCTATGGTGGACTGACGGCTAGCCCCTAGCGACACCGTCGGCCCTATACCCGTCGCAAAGTTAGCATCCGGCTGCTGGTACGCATAGCCGGGGCGTTATGGACAAAAGAGGCGTCCTATCCCTCGTGCAATTAATTGTCAGTTTTCGCTAGTCATCCCGGTCACATTTCCGTATAATGGGTCACAAGGAGTGGCTTGGCCTTATCGCCAATATTTTCCAGAGGCAGAGAGTATAAAGAAAAAGCAGCGCTTGCAACGCTGCCCGGCTCCCCACCTCGCAAGGGCTGCACACCCGCTGTGGCAACACACTTACTAGGGTTAGTATACCATAATCCATTGGTAAGGATCTACCACACTCGAGCGTGCGACGTTAGAGTGTTATTTTTGTATCAAAAAAGCAACTAGTCGCTGGAACGATTAGTTGCTCGAAACAGTTATCTCACAGCAGAAAGGAAGTGACGTTAACACTAAGTCTTATTTGAGAGCGTGATGACCCCAATCACCGCGTTCTCTCTGGATTGCTTTCACAAACAGCAATCCCGGGCATCTTTGTGTTTGATTTTATCAAAACGCAAAATGTCTGTCAAGGCTTTGTGTTATTAAATGATGGCGCAATCCAAAATGGAGCCTAAAAATTACGGATTTATGAACTGGTGGGAACTTATTCAATCTCGCACGGTCCGGAATGACATCATGACACGCCCGGATCTGTCTCGCGCGGCACGCGATCTTTTTGCCTTTTTGATGCGAGCGCAAAAAACTTTGAAGTTCATCATCTTTGGCATCAAATATATGTCCGCCGAATTACACTATCATCCGCGCACCATTCAACGCGCTATAAAACAACTCGTAGAGGCCGGCCTTTTAATGGTGGAATACCGCACGTCACCGACCAAACACGACCCCACGTCGAATCGCTATTTTCCTCGCTGGTCGCCGTATGAGGCCCCTTCTTCCGGGCAATCCAGCACAAAAGCAAAGCCCACTTTACGGAGAACTAGCACGGATTCTCAGGTCTTCGGATCAACAGTAGGTGACTTATCACAAGAGTCGTCCACGCCGGGAGAGGATCTGGCAATTTGCCGTGACCCCCGGGCGGTTTCGCCACCACAAACCCTTGAGCCACAAGGAGTTGAACTCTTCCTTGAAAAACCTATCCTGGATCTTTTACTTCGTAAGAAAGATCAACCAGGCTCTGCCGACCACCGACCCAATCAAGTCAGCCAAAGCATCCTGGCACCGGTAAATTTTGATGATGTTATTTCTAGCATACCCAAAGACTGGAACATTTATACCCCACGGCTCACACAATGGATCGAAAGGTTTGGCGTAGA
>JAKAAS010000278.1 GCA_021802225.1 Bacillota bacterium | reverse complement strand
AGAGGTCAGCAAGGTCTGGATCGAATGGAGGACGTCAAATGAAACTACTGCCTGTAGCGCTCCGAACAAGCGGTAATTCTTCGCATGATGGCCAGTGCCCCCCTAATGCTCTTCACCGCAAAGTCATGGACCAGACCGTCCCGAAAGTTTTTGCCGCGTTCCGTGTGCCCATTCCTTGGAAACACCGCCGGCCGGCAACTGGACATGCACTGCAAGCCGGCACTGGGATTCCCATGCCTATGCCCAATCTAGTCCATCCTCTGAGCTGGGTGTCGGCCTTGGCTCAGGCCATAGCAGCATGGCGCGGCCGGGCCCATGAACCGCCAAGCGGTGCCCGCCATCACCAGATCCCGCAGGGCAGTCGGGCGAATTTTTCGGAGCCATCTCTCTACCGTTGTCTGCAAAGGCCCTTCAGAGTGTGCCCTTAGCCCATTGTGGGGTCATACGCCAAAATGCTGTGGCCACCATCCTCCGCTGCTTGTGCTCGCAGGTTCTTCGCCAGTGACAAGTCTCCGGCCAATTGCTTGGGTCAATCCTTCTAATCCGTTTGCGCCGGAGGCGTTGCCGGATCCGGCCAGCCCCGGTAACCTATCAGGGGACCACGGCGTTGCGGCGCGGTGAGGGCATGCTCAACGTGCAAAATGGCCGTGATCAAGCCCAAATGCGTAAATGCCTGCGGAAAATTTCCCCAGAAGCGTCCCGTGACCGGATCGTATTCTTCGGCATAGAGCCCGTGGGGAGCCAGTGTCAGAAATCTGTCCAGCAACCGCTTGGCTTCCTGGGTCTCCCCGGCAAGGGCCAACGCGTCAATTAACCAAGTACTGCACAACAAGAACGCCCGTTCAGGTCCGGGTACCCCGTCATCCAGCTCACGGTACCGATATAAAAACAAGTGGTCGGAATCCCCTGCCACTGCTAGATGGCGGCGGACGGCGGCCACCGTGCTGCGCATGCGCGGGTCGAAGGGATCCACGAGGCCAAGTTGAGGAAGCAATAACATGCTGGCATCCCAGGCTGTACCGCCCAGAGTCTGTACAAAACTGCCCAGAGACGGATTGTATCCCTGGGTCAAGACGGTGTTGCGAATGGTCTGAGCCGTTTGGTGCCAGCGGTCCAGGGGTCCTGGCAAGTGCCAGCGCTGGGCCAACCGCACAGCACGGTCCAAAGCAACCCAACACTGGGCCTTACTATAAGTAAAATGCTTCCGCCCTCCCCGTGTTTCCCAAATACCCTCGTCGGGCTCCATCCACCGGGCTTGCGCCTCATTGGCCAATTCCGCTAAAAATGGCCATATCCCTGCCAACGTGTCACAGTCATCAGGATCCCGCTGAAAGTGCTGCCACGCAGCATCCAGCACCTCCCCGTACACATCCAGCTGCTGTTGAGATGCGGCCGCATTGCCGATCCGCACTGGGCGTGCCCCCTCATAGCCCGTCCACGTGGGATGCTCCCATTCAGCCACACTCCCTCCAGGCACCACCGGATGCAGCACACACCGGTCGATAGTGCAACAGTTCAGTACCCACCGAAAAAATGCGCGGCTTTCATCAGGGTGACCCAACCAGTCCAGGGCCATAAGAGTCATGCTGGCATCCCGCAGCCAGGTAAACCGGTAGTCCCAGTTGCGCTGACCTCCGGGATCTTCGGGCAACGAGGTAGTAGGGGCCGCTACAATCGCTCCAGTCGGCGCGAAGGTCAACAATTTCAAGGCCAGAGCGGAGCGGTCGATGGCGGCAGCATAGGCCCCGGTATACGCGCAGGCCCCACACCAGGTGTGCCAGAAGTCTATCGTCTCCTGAAGATCTCTATCCCGGCTGGCCAGCCACACCGCGGAATTGGCAGTGCCTGTGCCCAAGGCCCAATGCACTACAGTTCCTGCACAAAGCGTTACCGTACTCACGAGATCGTCTCCGTCCGGCATCAGCGGAAGATCCGACAAGACATACAGCACGGGATCCGACGGCCATCCCCACTGGCCGTCAGGTCTGGCCTCAGGAATTCCTGGCTGTCGCCCATATCCGGGCCGGGGAGCAATGCGCACCTGAAACATTACCGTTCCGGAGGTCACTTCCAGGCGACGATTAAGACGCTGGGAAGCCGGATAGGGAGACATCCAGTCAGTCATAATCCAGCGGCCCGATGTCCCCTGCCCGAAAGTATCCACCACATTAGTGCCCTCATGATATTGTTGAGAAATCTCAGTAGGTTCGGCGGCTTGCAGCTGGAAAGTTCCACCTTGCGAGGAATCCAAGAGACGGGCGAAGACGCTGGGACTATCGAACTGGGGCAGGCAAAGCCAATCCACACTGCCATCGGGAGCAATCAAAGCGGCTGTCCGCAGATCACCGATGACCAAATAGGACTCAATAGGCCAGTAATCAGGCCGCAGGATGGTATTTCCTGGTTCTCCCATGGCACTCGTTGTTGACATTCGCTTACTTCCTTTCGTTTTGTCGAACACAAAAAATTTTTCACACCAACACTTAGACAGTATGCCTTGCATCACCCCGAATGCATCCGCTCCAAGAGTTGGCCAGACCTGTTCCGCAAAGCACCCGGGCGTCGCACCTCTAAAAAAATTGACTGCCCAAAGAGCCCACTGATTGAGCACATCCTGTGTGAATCACGAAGCCCCGCACATCATCGCCCCGATCAACCGTGCAGCCTAGGGTGCTTCCGCACGGTGGCGTTGACTCGTCAGCAGGGGCACAGAGCCCAATCCGCCGGCCCCATGTGGTGGCCGCGCACCGCCATCACCGCAAAGTCGGTTTTCCAAGGTTGCGCACAAACAGCCTCCCGGATGGTCCGCGCCGCGTCGGCCTGAATTCCTCGAAAATGCCTGCCCTGGGATTTTCGCGAATTAGGTGGCTAGTCCGAGTGCCAGGGATTTAGTGTTCTCGCCCGATTGCCCTGCCCATCACGCTAAGGCCGTGAGCCGACGGTCAATGTCCCTGAGCAGTCCCATTGTGCAATCGGGCCCCGACGCTTTAGTTTACCGGTTACACGAACAGATGAGCTATTTGCTGCCCCAACATATGCGCATACAGCGCACCTTCACGAAATGCTCCATGCTCCGTCACCATGCGCTTGCGGGCCGCGTGCCCAATTTGCTGGCGTAGGACGCGATCCGTCATCACCCGGTGTATCAGCGTGTCAAATTCGTCCGCATCACTGAACAGCCATCCCGTTTCGCCGTGCTGAATCAGCGCAGCATTGCCAGGAATTCGGGCCGCCACCACAGCCGCCCCGCACGCCATCGCTTCCATCAACACATTGGACATCCCTTCGACGGCCGACGTGTTCAACACCACAGTGGCATGGCAATAAAGCGACGGCATCATGTTCTGGGACACTTCCCCCCATAGCCTGACCCAGGGTCGAGTTGCTTGGCGGTCCATCACTAACTGCGCTTCCGCCAAATCCCACACGGTTCCCGCGATCCACAACTCCACAGCCAGTCCGCGTGAACGGACCCGGTCCACCAAATCAATGGCCCAATGGGTGCGTTTGGTCGTGCGGATACCGCCAGCGACCAAAATAACGGCTTGGGACGCGGCACCCCGGCCGGGCCGAAACATGGTGTCCTCTACCCCTGGGGTGATAATGTGAATTCGATCCGCCCAGTGCGGGACCCTTTCGAGCAATCGCTCGCGGCCTGTCTTTGTAAAGACAACGTGCGATCCCACTGACTCGAGACGGGTCAGCACGTTCGGATCCTGATTCAAGCCTTCCCACAGATCGGGGCCCGTCCAGACCACGACAAGCCGCTGCGGGTCGACCCCCGCCTGAAGCAATCGCTCACCCACCTGGACTGCATTCCATGCCAGGATGACATCCCCTAGAGGAAGAGGGTCTCCTTCCCGTATGAGAATAGTCTCCCACCCGAAGGTCGCCAATTGCGACGCTACCCGGGCGGCAGTGGTGGCATGACCGCCCGAGATGGGAGTGTGGCGCGGAATGATGCTGAGAATCGTGAGGGCTCCACTCATGAGAATTTGCCTTCTCTCTGACTTTTGAAACCGCGTCCGTTCCCCCGCCGGGCGTGTTGCTTGTCCCCCCCTGGCTCTGCTTCCCAACGCCGCGGCTATGGTTTCTTGTGAATTCTTGACGGGAAGAGCCTGAAGATTTTGTTTCCTAAATTGGAAGATTCCCAGTGTAATGGTTTTCCGCTTCTCAAATGTCCCT
>JAKAAS010000277.1 GCA_021802225.1 Bacillota bacterium | reverse complement strand
ACACGGTCATATCCCGTCGTTGCTCCGTGTCGAGAGCATCTTTTGCAAGAAAAACTCTCTGAATCCGCATCATCAAGCTTTCCCGTCCCACATTAAAACCGTTATGGAGCAACGGTTTCGAGCTTATTCCGGTTTTTGGTACGGTTGCTACACAAACTCCTCACTCAGGCCCTTTCTTTTGGGTAACCTATTATCCCCCATTCACTTTATATATTTACCAAAAATCAGGACAAGCACTAATGGGTTACCTGGTTTTGCTACGAACAACTATTCGGAGGGGGAGTACGTATGGCGAGATCCGCTGAGGGCTTGTGTACAGGAAATTGCCGTCTCGTGACACCATGGATTGGTATTGATTTTGCGCAGCAAGGCGTTTGGCGTGGTGCGCGATTTATTCCCCTGCCAGCCCGCACGTTTGAAATTTTAGCTTGCCTGGCCCACCATCCCAACACGGTGGTTTCTATAGAACAGCTACTCGCCGTGGGTTGGCATGGTGAACCGCGTGTGCCTAACGATCTATCGCGTCATATCCATCGGATTCGCCAAGCCATTGAAGTTCACCCGCACTCACCTCGAATTCTCGTGAATCGTCGCGGCGTGGGGTATTGTTTCCGAGAATCCGTTTAGGTTTCCTGGTCTGGCTGCTGTCCTGAAAGTGTCCAAGAAGTGTCGATCAAGTGTCCCCCTAGTGTCGATTTCGGGCGATACGCTGGAAGTGTCCTCGAAAGAGGGTAATACACAGCAAGGGGGAATTAAGTCATGGCAGTAGCAGGAGCAGCGGCGGCAGATTCGGGAAACGCTGTCGGACAAAAAATGTACAATGCGGCCGCGACGTATTTGGGGAAAAATCCCGTCGTGTGGGGGCGTTACTTTTATACCTATGCTCAAAATGGTACGGGGTTTCCATATTACGACCCCTCCACGGAGACCGCGTTCTTCTCCGATAACAGTCTGCGGTTGCTTCCAATTACGGGCGTGTCCGCACAGGGACCCCACTTGAGTGGGGGGAGTTATACGACCGGATACAACGATGCACAAAATAATTTGTTTGCAGTTCTGGAAGCCTTGGGTGACGATGCGGAGTTCTTCCCGTGTGTGATACCACCAGGGGGAACGGGATGTACGCACTGGACTGCATTTGCGCTCGATTGTGAGGATAGTTCAGGGCCAGTGACGGTCAGTGTCGAGTATCTCCACGGGTGGTTGGTAGGCATGGCTGATGGCGTTCAGGATCGTAATGGGGTCACGCTTTATGGGTGGTCGGGCGTTTACAACAGCGCGTACAATTGCGGAACATGGGATTCAGTCGTTTCGTGTTCTCAGGAGTTCGGGATTGCGCCCAAATTTATTTGGACGGCGGGTTACCCCGGATCACCCTATGCCGGCAATCCGTCCGACACGCCCCCGTGGAATACGGACAACGATTGCAACACCGAGAACAGTTGTGGCATTGCCTTAGGGCAGTCGACCGTTCTGTGGCAATATTACGGAGACGCCACGGTCTCGGGCTCCTCCAGTCTCATCGACTTGGATCAGGGAAACCCGAACGTAGATTTTGCGACGGCGTTGAGCAACTATTGTCCGGTGCCCGTTGTGTCGTGATAAGGCTCTACGTTATGTCATCCGGTGCCAGTGCACACCGCCATCGGTGGTCGTCCACAGCACTGGGTGATTGGCGTTATTGAGGGATAGGGCCCATCCATTGCGACTAGACATTTGCAACGCGGTGGGTGATGTGAACGGCAAATGGGTGGTCACGTGTTTGATGGTAGGTTTAGGCGTGGCGCTGGTGGTAATAGACCACAAGGTATGTTGATTAGCCATCCAAATTTCCGTGGGGTTGGTGGTGGTTGCGAAGACTGGGTGAGGGCCGCCAGTCATCGGGGTTCCCCAAGCCTGAATGTGATTATTCACTATTGACGCTGCTTGCCATGTATTTGTTTTGGATCCCCACTGAACCATGACGAGGCCATTCCCCCTAGCATTGGTGGCCAATGCCGAAATGTCGAGCACAGCGATTGATGTTCGACCGGCAGGCCGTGGCATTTCCACAGGAAGCCATGTGTGGCCGCCGGTTGTTGTGTGATATAGAAAGGTCTGATCTGCAGCCGGAGACGGGAAGGGAATGAGCCATCCTTGGTTGCTCGATAGAAATTGGAACTGTCCGCCGTTTATCAGGACTGGAGGCTGGCCGTTAACGAGATCTTCTTGTATAGGGAAACGAGCCACCAACGTCCAATGACGGCCGTCATTGGACGTTGCCCATAATTGGGCAGGCATCTCGGCACCTGCGGCGCCGGGAGTGGTTTCGAGCCACCCCAAGCCGTTGGGGTGCATGATGATCTGCAGCGGAGGATAGGGCGAATGAATCGTAGCCAGAGATGACCATGACTTCCCCCCGTTTATGGAGGATTGAATTTTAATTTCATCATGGTTCTGACCTAATACTGCGGCCGTGTAAACATGCCCATGGGACCACGTGGCTGCCAGCGGCTCGTTGGCGCTCGCTTGCACTTTAGTCGCGTCCCGTCCGCCATGTGCGAGATGATAAAGTGTATGTTGAGTTAACAGCCACCCTGATTGAGAATTCATCATCTGAAACGACTGAATGTTCGAGATGACCGTGACAGATCCAATGGGTTGACTGGCTAAAGAGGTCGACGATGCTGGGGAAGGTGACGAGGATACAGAACGTGATGACGGCGTTGTCGACGGGGATGCGGCAGGCGATGGACTCACCGTTTGTGAATGATGACGGGGATCCATGGCTACGGGATGTCCGCTCGTACCACATCCCGTGAGGACAATACCGCCCAAAAGAATGACCGAGCCGAATACCCCCTGTTTTAGTTTTATCATGTGATAGATCCTCCGTGGGATTTAAAAAGTTTGCCGGGATTCAAAGACTCGACAGGCCGCCGCGCGGCCATTGCTGATCAATGTCGATCATGGTCCCATCCACGAGGGATGGGCGCACTGGTCATTGCAAGTATATAACGCTGCTGTTCCCCGGAGAGTTACTGGGAATTACCGACATATGCCATAGGGCACTCCTAGATTTTCCTACGAAAGACACGTCTGTGTGTATGGGGTATACCCTAACCGGACGTCAGGGTCGCCCCGCCATTCCGTCAGAATAGGGTCAAAAAACGCATTCCTTGACATCTTCCCCTAATGGTCATAGACTTCTTCCTGACACTTTACCAGAAAATGGAGGGTTTCTCATGCCGGGTCATCGGATCGGGTATGTCCGCGTCAGCAGCCTGGACCAAAATCCCACACGTCAGCTGGAGGCGGTGCCCGTAGACCGCGTCTTCACGGATCAGGCCTCAGGGAAAGATACGCAGCGGCCGCAGTTGGATCAGCTGCGGGCCTTTGTGCGGGAGGGGGATACGGTGGTGGTGCACAGTATGGACCGTCTCGCTCGCAACTTGGATGACCTGCGGCGGCTCGTGCAGGATCTGACGCAGCGCGGCATCGCCGTCGAGTTTGTGCAAGAGCACCTCGTCTTTACGGGCCAGGACTCCTCGATGGCGCAACTGATGCTGTCGGTCATGGGGGTGTTTGCGGAGTTTGAACGGGCTTTAATTCGCGAACGCCAGCAGGAGGGCATTGCCCTGGCCAAGCATCGGGGAGTCTACCGTGGACGCCGTCAGTCGCTCCGGCCGGAGCAGGTGGACGAACTCCGGGCTCGCGCGCAAACCGGCGAGAAGAAAGCGCAGTTAGCCCGATTCTTCGGCATCAGCCGGGAGACGGTCTATCAGTATTTGCGCCGCGGTGGCGAATGCGACACTTAGGCCAGATATCTTACGCACGTAAGCATCGGCCGCCACAGCTCCCCAGACAAAGCGTTCCCTATCTTGGGATTTATCGATCATCACGACCGTCTGGGAGCTAACTTCTGCCGCTGTGGCTGTGCCATGCCCGCCTCTTATTTCCCCAGGGCATCCGCTGGAAAAAACTGTATAACAGTATAACCATAATACCGTTAATATGGAAATACGGCTTGTCCTCTACCTCGTCATAAACGGGGTCTGTGTATCATTGGAACCAAAAACCGGAATAAGAGGCAATTCCCATGGAAACACGATCATGGGGTTTGTGTAGCATTGGAACGAAAACTGCAATAGCCACTAAACATCGGTCTAAAACCACCCCAATCTCTCAGAAAACAGCCCTTCTACTCCCACTA
>JAKAAS010000276.1 GCA_021802225.1 Bacillota bacterium | reverse complement strand
AACCTTCTGGACCTAGAGCCCCAAAAGCCTGTCCAAGGGCTTCCATGATTTTAGATACAACACAAAGACTGGCACCAATCGCGGCCTAAGGCGGTCTGCCGCACTTCCGCCGATGCGGGAAGCAGGTGTTAGAAATCAGGCGCCAGCGCCTTCTATTTTACGGTGCACGTGGGCCTGTAACAACCATTTTGTGGCTCTAGGTCCAGAAGGTTGGCCGACCCGCCAACAAGACGTATAATAGTCCCCGTACTATATTTATCAGTATACTGAATGTGTCATTAAAAAGATGCAGTGGCTGTCCGCCGGATTGGTCGGATAATCGCTGCACCGTTCGGACACATTGAAAATGAGGTGAGAGCATGATCATTGACGTAAGAGGATTGCCAAGGAGTGAGCGGGGTCCCCAGGTGAAGTTAGCACTGGAAACAGCAAACGCAGGAGATTCCGTCGAGTTTGTTGTCAAGACGGACGACGAAGAGGTTTGGTCATCGATTCCCCGCTGTCTGGAGGGATTCTCCCCTCTCGCCACGTTTGAAGCCATTACGTTTTCTGACAACAATCAGACGCTGCATATCAAAGCTCAGAAGAAGGCCTAGTAGATCTTTGTTGTTGCCCGCAGCGCCCCAAAGCAGATTTCGCGGCTTTGGGGCGCTATCTTCACTGATACTCCCGTCACTCTAAATCCAGCAACTCGTCCGCCAGTGCGGCCTGGGGCATCGACCCCGTCGGCCGCACTGCTTTACGTCCCTTGAAAAGAGGGATTTTAGCCAACAAGTTCAATGTTGCAACCCGTTATTGCTCAGCATACTAGTCTAGGTGGTATCACTGCTAGGCCCTCGTCACCCGCATATTATCCTGCTTTTTTAGAAAGGCAGAGATGCAACAACGGTGGACTATGCAAAGAGTGGTGAGAAAGTGGTCCATGGTTTTGTGGCATGTGGCTTTAACGGAGTTTCCGTGTCGAGGGATCCTTATCCAGGGGAGTTCTGAACCTGCGGCCACACGCTGTTCAGGAACGCAATATTATCCGTAAGCTGATAATGACGCCAAACTTCCACTAAAAACAAACCCATGGAGTCATATTCTGGAGAAATAGCATCGGTGACCGGGGTGCCGTTCCAACTGCTCCAACTCGTGTCAAAGGTGCCATTGCTATTTTGATGACTGGCCATAAACCTCAATAAGCTGCGGCCGTATTATAGTGGCCTGCGGCATCCATAGCCATGGCATCAAACGACCCGTCCCGCGCCCCATTTTTATATCCGTAGGCCCACGGATTTGTCGCAGCGGGAAAGAGCGCATGGATTTCTTGATGCAAAGCCTCCGCCGTGCGCGTTTGAGCCCGCCGCACGTCTTCGATTTTGTCATCCAACCGACTGATGGCCCCAGTGATCCGGGAAATCTTGCGTCGCCGGCTGGTCGGACATCGGACGGTCTCCTTTCATCGAGACGGGAAGTAGCGTCACAGGGCCCTACTTCGTCTTTTTGGCCTGGTTGCAGATCCAATAACCTTAACAGCAGACCATGGTCCCTTACTCCGGAGTCTCCTCCATTACTGCGAACCATAAGACACCCTGACAATCCCGGCACCGCGCAATTTCCAGTGGAATACCATCGAATTCCGCGGTATTCTTCTCAATAGGCAACGCAATTAGCGAGACAGGTTGGGTTGGTGTCAAATTGGAACCGTGGCAATACGGACACCGGATATCGGACAGCTTCATATAACCTCACCTCGTTTGGTTAGCGGCATACGTCGTACCCGTCCGTCCCAACCGACGATGGATACACGCTGCGTAGGGCTCAATGAGTCATTGACATGCTCCAGGGATTCCCGTACAAACATCCGAATAAGCGACGAACGCCCCAGCCCACGACGAACGGCTTCCCGATCGATGGCGCGCATTTCCTGTTCCGTAAAACGAATGGTCACCCGCTCTTCCCGCAGGTCCACGTGAACCGGGGTGGGGTCTGCCTCTAGTTTCATTTCTCCGGCTTCGGTCAACTGGCGAAATTCTTGTTCTGTCATCGTCTCCCGCCTCTTTCTTTGTTCCATAATGCGCGTTGCTCTGGTCTTGCATCCAAAGCTGTAACTGTCCGCCACCATCCTGCCTTCGGTGGGGATTCGTAATAGATGCCCCAAACCTCCAAAAGTCGGCCACTAGCAGTATGTCCGATAGCGACAAAATACGGATTGTCTCCTTCCGTTTCCGCTCGCACAAAAACGGGGGCGCTGGTCATGACTTCGGTAACGTCTCTGACACTGACCTTGTGCCGAGCCATGTGACAAACATTACCCTCGGCGTCCTGGTCGTCATCCCAATCTAAGCCGGTAATATTTAACAAAGATATTCGCCTCGTGTCTGCTAATGTCTGACATAACTATTATACGCCACAGCCTGCGAAAAAAACACATGCGCGGCCTCACGATGACCGAACCCACGCCCCGTCAACGCGCCTATGTGTCGGCGCTTCAGTGTGACGCGGTCTTGGAAGGCCGCCCCATGCAATCCGTCGTCACCAAGTCCGGGACACCTCAGGCCCGTCCTATCACAACATCTTCTGGCGGGAAAGAGGTGCCAAAACACTGGAGATGCGCGTACATGATTGCTTGACGATCCTTCCTGGCGCAGTTCGGCCACGGTTATCCTTTTACGCCACCCGAGGTCAGTCCGCTGACAATATGCTTTCCCAGGAATAGAATAATCAGCACCGGAGGCAAGGCCGCCAATACACCACCTGCCGCAATTTCGTTGTTCAAATGCAGGTACTGGCCGTTTAGGGAATAAATGAAAAATGGCAGATTGTAGGCGCTTTTATCTGGACCCAGCACGAGGGGCAGAATAAAGTTATTCCACGACGTCAGAAAGGTCAGGAGAGCGGTGGCAATCAGCCCGGGGACAGCCAGTGGCAGAATGATGCGGACCAACGCCTTCATGCGGCTGGCCCCATCCACCCGCGCGGCCTCCTCCAACTCAATGGGGATAGAGTCGAAGTACCCGCGCATGATCCAAATCACCAAGCCTAGGGAAAAGGACGTGTAGAGGATAATAAGGAGCGTATTGGTGTCATACAGGTGAAGCCCGCTCAAGTAGCTGACCGTTAAAACATAAAAGGGAATAATGAGGGACACCGTCGGGAGCAGATTCGAGGCGAGGAAGGCCATAGTCAGGACATTCTTTCCGCGCATGTGAGACCGGGCCAGCACATAGGCCGCAGAGGATCCCACCGCTACATTCAATATCGTGGTCACGGTGGAGGCAATCAGAGAATTTCTCATGGCATAAAAGAAACGGTAACTGACACTGTCTACCGAATAGTGGCTAAACATCAGGGCGTAATTAGCAAAACTTCCATCGCTCGGCCACCACTGCTGCGGAAATGCAATGGTCGCCACATAAGGTTTGAGACTGGTCAACACCAAAAAGTACAGAGGGCCCAGGGTCCACACCAGCATCATACCAATTAATCCGAAGCGGATGACCCCGGACTGGATCCGTGCTCTCCGCAACGATGAGGACCTCCGACGCACACTCATTGCAGTTCCTCCCGGTATAGATTTTTGACGTAAAAATACGCGATCAGCAGCGCCATGAAGCCGATAATGAAAGCTACAGCAGATCCCAGTCCGAAATCTCCGAAAGAGAAGGCCTGCTGGTAGGCATCGATGGAGAGCACAGGCAATCCGTAGCCTTCGAGGGTGAAAATCATGGTAAACGCGCGCAAGAGCTGCATCGTGCGCAAGATCAGCACCACGCTCAGCACCGGTCCGATCAAGGGAACAGTAATCCGGGTGAACTGCTTCCAGGCTGACGCGCCCTCGATGCGCGCGGCTTCATAGTAATCATGGGGAATCATCTGCAAGCCCGCCAGAACCAAAAACGCGACAATCGGCAAAGTCTGCCACTCATCGCCGACGATAATGGCATTCATCGCCGTATTCGAACCAATGGCCGAAAACAGGTGTGAGAGCCAGGGAATTTGGGCGAATACCGGAGCCGGATTCAGCCACACCACGGGGGTTTTAATCCAGTGCCACCGCAACAATAAGTCATTGAGCGCGCCGTAGCTGTTACCGTTGAAGATCATGCCCCATAAGGTGGCATTGACCACGGTCGGCACAGCCCAGGGAATAAAAATGATGGCCCGCACCAGCCAAAATCCCGGGAATGGACGGTTGAGCAACACCGCC
>JAKAAS010000275.1 GCA_021802225.1 Bacillota bacterium | reverse complement strand
CCTATTCGGCGGATTTGGGCCCATCTGGGCTATTCCGATGGACTTGATTCCTGACGCGCTTCGCGGGACATTTACGGGGTTTGTGAATTTCGGTGGTCAAATTGGCGGGTTCGTGGCTCCCATCGTCATCGGCATTATCGTGACGGTCTCCCATTCATTTACCGGAGGCTTCCTCTTTATGATTGGTGGGCTCGTGGCAGCGGTGATCTGCCTCTTGATTTTGCAAGGAACTATGTTGCGCACCGCTGATCCAAAGGCCAGTATCCCATTAAAAACCGCATCGTCCTGAATGGAGAGACCCGGAGAAGAGAACTCTCTCCGGGGTCTCTTTTTGCCTGTTTCTTGGCCATGTTCGAGTGACGGCTGGCTGTGAGTGGAATATGGGCCTTACCCGGACGGGGCTTGGGCAAACCACGGGAATCCACGTCTAACAATAGCAACACCTAGGGCGAAACGAGACTGAGTTCGGGCTCCGGTATCGGTGAATCTCCCCTAGCTACATGAATGGGGTGACTCTTGTCCTACAAGCGTTGGTGGCCGCGGCGGTCTGTAATATCCCACGGGGATAGAGTACCTGCTGAAGGTGGACACCCCCACGATGAACACAGCTAGTTTGGGTCCTGCCGCCACCATAGCGGGTTGCGCTCTAATCGCAGGGTGCGCACAGACCACAGCGACGACTGCTCTGCCCTCGTCCCCTGCTTCTCCCATCTTCCATAGTTCAAAAGTAGCTTTGCCTCATCTTGCATCCCACTTCACTGGTCATGCGTGATTCTCTCCGGAACATTGAGCCCCGATGGCACTGCCCTATTCCCTGCCTGGATTGGCGGCCAAGACAGCGCCAGCCAATTCAAGTGGTTGTCGGTCACTATTCAACTGGATAGCGGGGCACAAGACAGCCAAATCTCTCGAACCTTTTTCGAAGATAGCGGATTCACCCGCACCTCACAAATAGACTCCTTCGGGAATCGGCGGAAACGTTACTGGGTACTGGTTCCCAAAGCGGATCCGCAAGCTCCTTGTGTTCGTAAACCAGGGGCTTTATAGCGGGCTGGGGGGCATCGGCACAATCGTCGCGGCTGTTAATCTGGGCCAAGAAACTCTTCAGACTGCCAAATTTCAAATCAACGGCAGGCACTGGACATTTACGTATCAACCGACTAGTGGTATGTCAAAACCTTTGCCGACGGTGTCATCCCCACCGTCAAGCACTGCCACTCCTCCATCGTCCAGCACCAGCTTTTCACCGACTTTTACCAGTCCCCCGGCCTCCAGCAATGCACCGCTGCTATCATCCGAAACGGCACCGTCCCCCACCCCTTCACCGCGGGTGGTCAGCACACCGCCGTCCCCGTCTCGGCAAACCCAGTCGCAATCTACAGGGTATCTAGGAGTAGAAGTGGTGCCCACGCCTCCGGACTGGGCAGTACAAGGATGCCAAGTATACGCCGTCTTAGCTGGCAGTCCCGCAAGCAGCGCCCCCCTTGTCGGAAAAATTCAACGAACGGATCCCGTTGGAGATGTGATTAGCCAGGTGACAGATGTGACAAAGAGATGGGGTCCTTTGACGGTGCCCAACTGTGGCGCTTTGCAGCAAAACATGACTGACACCGCGCCGGGAAATCAGGTGAACCTTGGGTACTATCACAGACAGGTGATCATCCTAGGCTACTGGCAAGCAGAGTCTACGTCTGCCATTCATACTGGGAAATTGGCCCACAGGATTACAGAACAACGCTGAACCTACACTGTGAGATAATCGCTTGGGTCTATTCTGAATGTCCCTTTTCGGGTGGAAGCAGTCCTTTGTTGCTCTATATTAAAGCAACATGCCCGCATAGCCCTATTGTACGCCGAAGGCTTTGCACTAGCGCGATTGCTATTTAACTTTTCAGACAAGTTTGCTCGCTGTCACCTTCAATCTTTGTCCTTATTCTCTTTTTCTACTATCTGATACTGAATCGATGTCTTTCATCATGTCCTTGGTGTGTCGTTGATATCCTTTCTCCATTGTCGCACTCACTGCGCCATAGCTCCCGCTAGTTATCGGATGAGGCCACAATAAATCGAACATAAAGTTAATCACTATTCTATATTCGGGTTTTGGCTAATGCCATCCACCCACGGCTGCGTGCAATCGTGCTCCGAGAAGAACACGTAGGAGCATTCCTCTCACTTAATCGTCTCCCATCCTCGGTCCTCATTTCATCTCACAAGTGTCTCCTAGTGGCATCTTCCGGGATTCTCGAACTTTCCGCAACTATCCCAATTGTCAATATATGATTTGCTATAACAGACGCGATGAACACTATTCTCTAGACTAATTTAAATATCCACTTGACAATCACCCAAAAAGCCTTCACAGTCCGGCTACAACACGCCACGACTCTTCACCCAATGTCCAGCCCCAATCAAAAAGCCCGAAAAGCGGCATAGCTCAAGGCAAAATGGTCAGTTTTTACCTGAGAAAGTTGAGTAATATAAACGATATTGTTCATATGGCGCACATTATCACGTTCTGGCACGCGGTTACGGACGCTCAGCCCGTCTTTAATCGGCAAGGGACAGCAATTTACCCATCAATTTCACCATTTGGCATAAATCTCCTTGACAATATTATTCCGTCTATTCTAGCATATCTGGAAAATGATTAACAGCCAAAACTATAATACCCTCAGAGAGGAACATACCATGTGAGCACAGAACAGACGAGCTCAGCGCTCGATGCCAGCGCCGTTGTCAACCGAATGGAGCGCCTCCCCATTACCCGTTACCAAAACTGGCTCTTTTTAGGCATTAGCACAGCGTGGTTGGCGGACGAAATTAACGTAAATCTTCTCACCTTTTTAATGGTGCCCATCACTTTGTACTTCCATCTATCGTTGGTTCAAATTGGAACCTTAGCGGCCATGACCTTTCTGGGGCAAGGGATAGGCAACATCATCGCCTCCTACGCGGCGGACAAGTGGGGCAGAAAAATCACCTTTCAAGGCATCATTATTGTCTGGGCTATTGCCAGCTTTTTCGCAGCAGCCGCATGGAATCCCACCTCTTTAATGGTATTTCGTTGCATTATTGGCATCGGGGTCGGCGGTGAAGCCCCTGTCGCCCAGGCGCTTCTATCGGAAATTGTTCCGGCCGCGAAGCGGGGGCAATATATTTCGTGGATGGAGGGAATGGCGGCCGTGAGTACGGTGGCGGCCGGTATCTTGGTGATGCTTTTATTGCCAGTTTTCGGAATTGATGCTTGGCGCTGGGTCTTTGTCGCCGTGGGCCTGCTGGGTATTGTCGTGTTTATCGTGCGACAGTATCTGCCTGAATCCCCGCGTTGGCTTGTCGACAACGGACAAGAAGAGCGTGCCGAACGCACTTTGTCTCAGTTTGAAGGGGCGGTGCAACGGGCATACGGCCATCCGTTACCCCCTCCCAAAACCCATGTCGTGACGGAAGAACATGATCACGCCCACCCAGTGGCCACACTGTGGTCTCGCACGTACATTGGCCGGACGTTGATGGTGGCCGGTCTCTGGTTCTTCGCCCTTTTAGGATTTTTTGGACTGAATTCATGGATGACCACCCTATTACACGCCCACGGCTTCAGCGATGCGTCATCGATTACTTTTGTGATGTTGATTTCGTTAGGGGGCATCCCGGGGTTTTTGGCAGCCGGTTGGTCGATCGAAAAAGTCGGACGGAAGCCCACAACGGTTATTGTACTGATATTGGCAGCGGTTATGGCCTACCTCTACGGTCACCCTAGTCCAGGATGGCTGTTTTTCGAAGGATTCATGATGCAGTTCTTTTTCTTCGGGATGTGGTCCGTGTTGTACGCTTATACACCAGAACTCTACCCCACCCGCGCACGAGCCTCAGGAGCCGGATGGGCTTCAGCGTTCGGACGGATCGGAGCCATTGCAGGTCCTCTTATTGTCGTATTTGTTTTGAAGACGATGCATGCAGGTGAAGGCGCCGTCTTTAGTGTGGGCGCTGCAAGTTTTCTGATAGCCGCACTGCTAGTGCTTGTGTTTGGCCCAGAGACTCGGGGCAAAGTGTTAGAAACCATTGCAGATTAGCACACGGGGCAGGCTCATTTATTGAACCGTAAGATTCTATAAGGTAGGTAGAACGCTACCTCGCAGCTTGGAGGTATCAGGTCGGGTTTCTTTTGAGCTGCGAGGTAGGTAGATAGGTAAAGGGAGCCCTCGCGGCTCTAAAATCT
>JAKAAS010000274.1 GCA_021802225.1 Bacillota bacterium | reverse complement strand
CCGGAACCCCCTCTCCCCCCAGCGCACAGTACGCGCCGGGTCCCCCATCTCCCCCTCAGCGGGGGAGACTCAGGATAAGGGGGGTGGTGACACACACACTCGGCAGAGCCGAGTGGTAGGGACTAAAAGCCCCGAAGGCCAAGCAGAGAGCCAAACCGTCGGTCCCTGCTTGCGGTCCCTGCGTGTCCCTGCCGTGTTCCAACCGTTCCACAAGGCGTCAAAGCAGGGACTTCACGCGGACGCGATGGCCTGTAACCCTTATGGTCTATGGGTCCCTGCCAGTCCCTGCACGTCCCTGCACCACTAAAAAATGACAAGGAGGCCTTTATGATGGGGGCTAACACCGGAGTCCAAATCAAAGTCTGGTTGCCGGAAGAAATATACTCGGTCGTGCGCGAACTCGCGGCGGCCACTACAGAGGGCAATGTGAGCGAGGTCGTCCGCGGCTTGATTGCTGATGGGTTGCAAAAGGATGCCCACCAGCAAGCCGCGCAAGAGTCTGTGAAATCCGTGACAAGCGCATTAGACCACCTCGAACGTCTCGTGTTCTTCATCGCACAGAACACTGCGGCAGAACGTGTCGCGGCAGAGAAGGGCGGGGCGCTCAAGGCCAAAAGCAGCTTCCCGAATGATCCCGAGAAAGCTCATGAAATACTGATGGCCGGGCGGGGAGAAATCAAAATGATGGCAAATGAGCGCGTCCGCAAAGCCCTGCATGGACCCAAACCCAAACTAGAGGAGGTTGATTAACCATGCGCGAACCTGATATCCGCATCCAAGTACGCTTACCCAAAGCCGCCGCCCAATCCGCTGAGGCGGCCGCTCAATCAGCAGGCGTCCCCGTCTCCACATGGATCCGCAATCAAGTCATGGCCTCGTTATATCTGGGAGGCGTCGCTAGTGCCCCCCAAGTGATTTACCAGGGGTTCCGCTACTCCATCCAAGATATCGCGGATGCCATCAATGAGATCACCCTAGCCGTGCGGGCATGGCCGGAACTGCTTGAACGTATTATGACCACCAGCATGATCGCAGGCGGGCTCGACCCCGCACAGAGCGCGGAACGTGCGGAGGAATTGGTGCTCGACGCGCTGAAGGCGGCCTTATACGAACCGGCTGAAGGAAAAGGGGATGAGTAAAGCTCCGCCTGCTCCTCCGTATTAAAAAGGTCTACGGACTCCCAGCCCCCAACCCCTTGCCAGGCGTTGCGGAGCTGGGAGTCCTTTCTCTGTATCACAAGGATGTCTTTGTGATACGGACGGCAAGACTACGATGGGTTTAACCAAGCGGATTCTGGCCTGGAGATTAAGCGTGCATTGTTGTATGCCATTTCTAACGTGAGACAGGCTTTTCCTAAAATGCTCATATCAGTTATCCTGAACACGCTGTGCCTCCGGCCGTCGGCGGTGGTTGGGTCAAGTATCCACCGGAGGGTGTTGTAGGCGAGGGAGTCGTCCATTCCGTAGTTTCATAATACGGTGAGCCACTGGGAAAACTGGCTGTTGTTCCGCTTGAGGGTTGAGGTGTTTCCACCATCATTTGGTAGGTCTTCGTAATTTCTATTGTGCTGGGCAAAAGACCCGGCAAGGGAATCAGCGGAGCGTACGGATAGGCGATGGTGATTTCAACATCACTTTCTTGGGGATTTTGACTAGAACTTTGTGCAAGAATCGCTGCGTAGCTAATAACAGGAAGAGGATTCGTTCCACCGTTTACCGTCATCCACGGCCGTGATTCATTAATCTGATCATCCACTTGGCCATAGACCGTAGCGGATTCGTTGTTGTTGAGCTGAGATTGCGCGGAGTCTCCGGGACAGCCGAAGGTTTCTCCAATCGCTGCTGACCGTGCCCCAACGCGGGCGGCTTGCTGAATGGTGTCGACCGCATTGATATAGAGTCCATACGAAATGATCCCCAAGAGAATGAGGAGAATTATAGGTAAAACGAGAACGGTTTCCACGAGGGCTTGGCCGGACTGGCGTGGGCGACGGTGTCTCATTGGATCAGGGCTACGTTCTGAACTGGAATCGTGCTAACAATATTTGTATTATGGGAAACGGTAACATTACCGTTAAGCAAATCTGTATAACCGACAACTGCCCCTGTGATATTTACATTACCGTTGAGATATATATAACTATCCGGAGCGTATAATGCTCCATAGGTATCAGCACCATTTCCATTAAAGATAATTGTTCCGGGCAATGTGTCAGGTTGCGGATCAATGGCCTGAGAACTCACCTGACCGTTTGAAGTAAATGCCGCTAAGGCTATTGGATTTGACTGATTTTGCGTGCCATTTCCATTCATATCGATTCCCCCGCCAAAGACCACTGCTGTACCGTCAAATACTGCATTTCCTTCAACTGTAAAATTGCCATCTTCCACCAAGTAGTTTCCCGTTATGGTGTTATTTCCGTTAAATAAAACGTTACCGTAAATAACATAATTCCCACTCACATTGTTGTTCCCACTAACTGTTTCTCCTATAGGGTTGGAAGGGGACCCAATGATGGTTGCGTTGGATGGTGTGACTTCAGCTGGTGTCCACTGAGGCATTGGTATATATGGTGCATTTTGTATAAGACCTTCGGTACAGCCACCGCTACCTTGAACAGATACACGAGGATCGCCGCCGCATGTGCCAGAAACAGAAGGATGTCCATTGAGTCCTAAATCATTGTTCGAATGAACATTCCCATTTACTGTAACGTTCCCATTAAGATAGAGTTCTGGTGTGTTGACTTGGGGATCACCTTGAAATACCGCATAATCGAACGCCGGACCCGGACCGTAGGTTGCCACTGCACGAGCCTTCACCGTAAAGGTTTTCTGTCCAAAGAGTGCAGCAAATGATCCAGGCACGGTGGCAGTAGCACTGGCTAAAACGGTGTTAGGTTGCGTCAGTTGCAAGTTAACAACGGGATTCTGTGCCGCAGCATCGTCCTGGGTAATCATGCTGGCTTGATTGCCTGGATCTGAAGGATTCCCACTCGTCATCTCTTGGGCTCCGGCTAGCGCGGCCGCATCCACGGCATTTTGCAGTTTCGCTTGCGCGAGATAGACTGTCCCGACGGTTAAGCTCAAGCCGGCCATACCGATGATCACTGGCAAGAAGATCGCCACCATCGGTAAAACTTGCCCAGCCCGCTGCCGTGAATGGCGCATAGCGCCTTTGCCCCCTTTCTACTGTCCTACTGTCTGGTCCTTCTGCCAAAAGCGCCAGCCATCGGTTCCGGGTATCCAAGGTGTGGCGTTGACTGCCAAAAGAATACTAAACCAGACAAGGCCGACAATTTCACTGGACAAAATCGGTCTGCTCACGATCAGAGCGACGAGAAACCCGCACCAGCCACTGACATCAACTACAAGCCCGGCCGCCGCGATCCAGCCCAAGTGTTGCGGGGATAACCCAGTGGTGTCGATCACCACGGCCACGCGCGTCCACCGAATGCGAACGCCTCGCCAATGTCCACCCAAGTGCTGAGCCATCACCACGTGAGCCGCTTCATGGGCCACAAGCGCTCCCAACAGGATCCATACAACCATAATAATGACACATTCGCCACCATGATCGGAATTTCCTTCTTTATTGTGAAATTATTGCGGGAAAGTGAGGACAGGCTAACTCACGACCCCACCGCCACCCGGCCCTTGCCTTGAGCCTTCGCCTGGTATAGCGCCCGGTCGGCCGGTCGGGCCACATCCCAGACACTACTTGGCACCGGGTCGTTCGCTTGCCAGCCCGCGACGCCAGCCGAAAAGGCACAAGGCCTGCCCATCCCGTCACAAGACGTGGCCCGGAAGGCCGTCAAGAGCCGGTTCGCCGCCTGAACCGCTTCCTCTGTGGTACATCCACTGAGCACCCAGCCAAATTCTTCTCCACCTAGCCGACCGATAATATCCTCCTGACGGCCATGCGCTTTGAGCAACGCCCCAAATGTCCGCAAGACGGTATCTCCGGTGAAATGCCCCGCCGTATCATTGACCTGCTTGAAGTCGTCCAAGTCACAATAGACAAAAGCCCAGGGACGGCCACAGGCGGTCAGCGTGCGGGTTAGAATATCCGCCCGCTGCCAGAAGACCTCCGGGCGGTACACTCCCGTCAGTGCGTCGTAGTCCGCCCGGCGGCGGAGAGGACGGACAAAATGGGTTAGCACCACCCGGCGCATGAGCACTAACAGCGCCATAGTGCCCACCCACAGAGCCAGGGCAAA
>JAKAAS010000273.1 GCA_021802225.1 Bacillota bacterium | reverse complement strand
TCACGGGAAGAATCGACGACGTAGGGGGAAATAGCCGTGGGAGAGACGCCAGAACTGTTTAATGAAATTGCGACCAATTATGACCGGTGGAGCAATCTTCTGTCCGGAGAAGGGATTCGGGCATGGCACCACTTCGCGGTGGACCGGATGAACTTGGGACCTGGCCTGAAAATTTTGGATGTGGGCTGCGGCACGGGCACGACTACACGCGTTATCGCCAAACGGGCCGGGGCCCAGGCCGCGGTGGTTGGGCTGGATCCGGCCGAAGCCATGCTTACGGTAGGCAGGAACGCCGAACTTGATCCCGACAGTGCGCCCATTGACTGGGTGCTGGGCTCGGGGGAGCACTTGCCCTTTGACGACGACGAATTTGACCGGATCACCGCCCAGTTTTCCTTGCGAAACATGACGGACTGGACGAAAGGACTTAGGGAGATGATCCGGGTGCTGAAAGTGGGCGGGGAACTCACGATTTTGGAGATGGTGCAGCCAGTGACGTCATTGGGTTCTTTGGCACGCAGCGGACTGGACGCCATCACGGGAAATATTTCCAATGAGGCTCTGACGCCATATCAGTGGCTGGGTGTCTCGCTGCAGCATGCGCCCACCACGGAGGAACTCCGCAGTGAAGCGGAGCGCCTGGGTGTTAAGCGGCTCTCCCTTCACCACTGGCTGGGGGATTTAGTGGTGGTGTTGACAGGGGTCAAATCCTCAGCGGTGAAGAGCCAGGAGTCGCATTTGAACGCCAGGCCTGTGGTGTGGGCGATTGATGGGTCAGTCACGGCCTTTCGGGGGGCGCAGTGGATTAATCAGTTTGTCAGCCCGGGGGCCCTTGTCCATCTAGTGACGGTGATCCCTGAAAAGCAGCGGGCGGGTCAAGTTGAGGAGACGGACAAGCTTTTTTGGCACCGCCAGCACCACACTGCCGAATCTCTTTTGGTTCCCGACAAGTTTCATGTGGAAGCCACCATGCTGGAAGGGAACCCCGGCCCGGCGCTCATGGAATTTGTCAACCAGACCCGCGCGGGAATGCTGATCATGGGGAAAAAGCACAGGAGCGGACCCGCGGATTTGTGGATAGGCAGCGCAGCCCGGTATGTCTTCGCCCACGCGTCGTGTCCTGTGCTCTTCGTCCCCACCAATGTGGCCCCGGCTTAAGACCGAGGTGGAACCAGACCCGACGACAAGCGCAGGGTGCAAGATAGTCTGGAGCCGAATCACCGCAAGCCAGGATGCGCCGGAAAACTTCCGAGAGAAAGGAGCAACCCTTTATGACCTATGACTTGGTGCTGCTACACGCCCCCAGTGTGTATGATTTTCGAAAGACCGTGCAGTTAACAGGTCCTGTAGCCGACGTTATCCCGTCAACCGCGGTGTTTGAGATGTATCCTGTGGGATTCACCAGCATGGCGGGGTATCTCGAAAGATATGGATACGCCGTACTGATCGTCAATCTGGCAAACCGCATGGTGGCAGACCCGCGTTTTGATGTGGAGAAAAAAATCAAAGGACTCCATGCCAGAGCCTTTGGCATCGATTTGCACTGGATGCCGCACGCCCACGGCAGCATCGAAATTGCAAAATTGGTCAAGCAGCACCATCCGGATGTTCCTGTCATATTCGGCGGCCTTTCCTCGACGTATTTTCATAAGGAACTGATGGAATACAGCGCTATTGACTTCGTAATGAGAGGAGACTCCACGGAACCTCCCCTGCTGAGCCTCGTTCAACATATCCAGGCAGGAGCCACAGACTTTTCTGGTGTGCCCAATCTGACATGGCGCCGGGACGGACAGACCATCATCAACCCTCTCAGCTATGTGCCCACTACGCTCGATGAGGTGGATGTGCCGGATTACCGGTACGCCATGCGGTCGGCGTTCAAGTACTGGCATTTCCGGGACATGCTTCCCTACCGGGAGTGGGTAGATTATCCGAATACCATGCTGTTGACAGTGCGCGGCTGCACTCAGGGATGCCTGCTGTGCGGAGGTTCCCGGGGGGCTTATGCTCTGAACTGCCAGCGCCAGCATGTGGCGATGCGGTCACCGGCTAAGCTCGTCGAGGACGTGAAGTTTATCCAGCGCTTTAGCCGTGCGCCCATTTTCTTTATTGGCGACATCCGCCAAGGGGGCGGCCCCTACGTTCATGACCTCTTTGACCGCCTTAGCCGGACCCGATTGCGCAACGATTTGGTTTTTGAGCTGTTTCAGAAAGCTGATGCCGATTTCTTTGCGCGGTTGTATCACGCGGTGCCCCATTACAGTCTGGAGATTACCCTGGAAAGCTCCAATGAGGCTACGCGCCGCCTCATTGGAAAATTCGTGGAGTCGAACGAAAAGCTGATCAGCACCCTGCGCGCTGCCCTCGAGAATGGGGCCAAGAAGATTGACCTGTTCTTTATGGTGGGGTTGCCCCACCAGACCTATCAAGATGCTCTCAAGAACGTGGAGTTCTGCGAGACCCTCTACAACGCCGTCGGCGGCGACCCCCGGGTGACTTATTTTATTGCGCCCCTGGCGCCTTTCCTGGATCCGGCCAGCACCGCCTTTGAGTATCCTGAGCGCTATGGTTACCATAAGCTGTTTGAGCGCTTTGAGGACTACCGGCAAGCTCTTCTGGAGCCCTCGTGGAAATACACCCTCAACTATGAGACCGATGCCATGACCCGGAATGATATTGTGCGGGCAACCTACGACAGCGCACGCATGCTGAATGCCTTTAAATTTCGCCATCACCTTATTGATGGGGCCGTCTACTGGGATGTAGATGAGAAAATTACGGAGGCGGTGGCCTATCTGCAAGCAGTTGACCAAATTCTTCAAGGCCCGCTGGAGCAGCGGCAAGTCTTGCTTGGGGACTTGCGGGATCGCACCCTGTCCGCCAATGGGGCGGAAATCTGTGGGGACCGGGAATTGCGGTGGAAGGTGCGGCACAACTACGCTGGTCCCCTGTCCCTGCTATGGGTGGGATTCACCCTCCTGGCAGGGGAGATTTGGCGCGAGGCGCAGCTGACGGGACACCGACTTTTGAATGTCGAAGAGCGCTCTTAGGGGACGGTGTGCTTGTTTTACTTGCAGCCCTCAATCCGCCCCCGCCGGGTGCTGCGTGTCTTGATCCAGATCCGGCGTCAGGCGCGGATGTCTCCCGGTTTGCGGCATGTCAAAGATTCCTTGAAAAAAACTTGCAAATTAGCTCAACTCCGTCTTGCGTTTCCAAAACGTTTTGGGTACCATTGTTTTTAGTCTTTAGTAAATTTATTTGAATGTTTATTTTTCCTTGGCCACGGAGGTAAGCGGATGCCGGTAACTATACGAGATGTTGCGCGGGCGGCGGGGGTGTCCATCACCACTGTGTCCCACGCCTTCAATGGCTATGAAGATGTGGGGGACGAGACTAAAAAGCGGGTGCTTCAAGTGGCGAAGGACTTGAACTACCGCCCGAGCCGGGTGGCGCGGAGTCTGGTGCTGCAGCAGACGCAGAGTGTGGGGCTGCTCATTTCGGATTTCAATGCCAATCCTGGCAGCAACCATTTCCTGTTTGACGTGCTGGCGGGCATCCACAACCGTCTGGCGGAATTGGGTTATGATGTGACGCTGCTCAGCACAACCACGGCGCGGCAGCAACTGATCAGCTATATTGATTTTTGTACAGAGCGCAGGCTGGAAGGCGTTATCGTTATGGGTATGCGGATGGATGACCCCTATATGCAGGAAGTTGCCGACGCGAGTCTGGTTTCCGTTGGGATTGACTTGCCCATTTTGAGTCGGCACTGCGGCTATGTCATGACCGACAATGTCGGCGGCGCGAAACAGGGCGTGAAACATCTGCTGTCTAAAAATCACCGGCGCATCGGTTTTGTCAATGGCCACCTTCATGCCGTTGTCAGCATCGACCGGCTCCGGGGCTACGAGGATGCTCTGCGGGATGAGGGGATAGCTGTAGACCCGGAACTGATTGTGCATTCTGATTTTCTGGTGGAAGGCGGCGAGAAGGCGACGGCTGCCCTTCTTGAGCGGCGCCCGGACGTGACTGCCATCTTCTATGCCAGCGACCTGATGGCTCTGGGCGGGATGAGACATTTGCAGAAAGCGGGGCGCCGCATACCGGAAGACGTGGCCGTGGTGGGTTATGACAATATTGACGTCGGGCAATGGGTCGTGCCGGCCCTCACTACGGTGGGGCAAAAGCGGTACGAGATGGGAACTTCCGCCGCGGAGATGCTGGTGGGAATGCTGCAGC
>JAKAAS010000272.1 GCA_021802225.1 Bacillota bacterium | reverse complement strand
CGGCGGACGCCCCCGGGGCAGGAGAGTGCCCCCCGTCCCCGGCAAGCTCCTCGGCTTGGGGCTCTTCGTGCGCTTCTTTGGACAGCACGGCCTGCAGCAGCTTGTCAATTTCCTCTTGCGAGAGCGGCTCATCACTCATAGTTTTCGTCGTCCTTTAACCGTATTGCCCCAAATAAATCCAGGCGATACTTATCCTTATTCTTCCTCATTCGACATAATTCCTCTTTTTATGGGAAAGAATTTACTCAAAGCCCCCGGACCTCCGGCCCGGGCAAACAGAATCCAAAGGAGAGCACGCATGCCGCACAAGAACGCGCCCGCCAGCCGCCCTACCGCTGGGATGTCTGTAGCTGCCGCAGCCCTGGCGCTGGCCGCGATATTTTTTGGAATATGGTGGGGAATGCGCCGCAATGCCCCCAAAGTCGAATCCGCCACGCCATTTGGGCAGGGTCCGGCCCAAATGGCATCGCGGGCAGGGATATTAACGGCCCTGGCAGGAGAGCCAGCGCCCGGATGGACTTTGCTTGGACAAAATGGCACAATGGTCAGTCTGAACCAGTTTCGCGGCCGCGCTGTCATCTTCATGCCAGTCGACCCCGCCTGCACCAGCGTCTGCCCCGTGGTGGCCAGCGAGATGAGGCAGGCGGACCGGATTTTGGGCGGCCAGAGCCGCCATGTGGCTATCGTCGGGTTCAACGTCAATCCGTACTGGACCTCGGTCGCGGCCATCAGAAAATTCGACAGGGAAAACCACTTGACCTCCCTCCCGAATTGGTACTTCGTGACCGGCTCGGCGAAGTCTCTGACCTCCTTGTGGCAGCATTACCACATCTGGGTGGAGCCCCTCCCGGCCAAGAGAGCCGTCTACCATGCCAGCTATCTGTATTTCATCGGGCCCCACGGGCGCGAAAGGTGGCTGCTGGGCGGTTCGTCCGACAAATCTCTTGCCTCTTCGTACAGTGTGCTGGCCGCCGAGATTGTCCGCTCCCTGCTGGAGCGCGGATAGCCCGGGCCTTCTGGATCAGCAGCAGATTTGGCTGCATTCATCTATACTGGAGATGCCGAGCAGAAAAGCCTACGGTCCAGATTGCGAGTGGAGAGGAGAAGATATGGTAATGATGCCGTTCGACCGCCGCCGCGCTTTGCGCTATGGCCTGGGCAGCCTGTGGATTTTTGACGCGCTGCTCAAACTGCAGCCCGCGATGTTTCACGCCTTTCTCATCAGCAACGTGCTGGCACCCGCCGCCACCGACTCCCAGCCCGCCTGGCTGTTCAGCCTCATGATGGTCGGCGCCAAACTTTGGATCCATCTGGGCACCTGGTCCAATGTGCTCAATTTCAGTGTGGAACTGCTGCTGGGGGTGCTCATTCTATTGGGGCCGGACCGGCCTGCCGGGCGCGCCGGGCTGTGGCTGTCCATCTTTTGGGGAGCGGTCTTGTGGATTTTTGCGGAAGGGCTGGGAGGACTGGTGTCAGGGTCCCCCACCATTATTCAGGGGTCGCCCGGATCCGCCCCTTTCTATATGCTTGCAGCGGGACTGCTGCTCGCGCCGCAAGCTTCATGGGCCAAGGAGCGCCTCCGCCATGCGGCGCGCTGGGGCATGGGCGGGTTCTGGCTGGTGGCCTTTTTCTGGCAGGTGCTGCCCAGTTCGGGATTTTGGAGCGGTCAGGGGCTGGCGGCGCAATTTGGCGACGTGACCATGAACGGACAGGAGCCGCGCTGGCTGCAGATGGCTATCAATGCCGTGGTCATGTCGTCGCAGGCTCACCCTGTGCCCGAAAATGCCCTCTACAGCGCCATCCTCCTGCTATTGGCCGGTTTAAGCATCTGGGCTCCTGGGGCCCGCCTCACCTGGCTGCTGGAATTTGGCTGGCTCCTCTTTTTGTGGGCCATCCCCCAAGCCTTCGGCACCCTGCTCACGGGAACAGGCACCGATCCAGGCATGCTGTGGCCTTTCGCCCTTCTGGCCGTCACCCTCCTGGGCGGTTCCCAGCGTGCGGTGGCCAAACATTCCCGGCGGGACCGGGCAGTCACTGCCAAAAACGCTCCATGAACCTCTTGGAGGCCCAGCGCCCGATCATGCGGGCCGCTGCGGTCCGCACCTTGGGAATCATGAACAGCAAGCCGATAATGCCGGTCAGGGGCCCCGGGGTGATCATAAAGGCCATAGAGATGAGGAGCAGCGCCCCTTCTCCCAGACGCTGCACCGGGAATCCCTCTGAGGCCCATTCTCTCTGCACCGTCTCCCACCACTGTTTCCCGCTGACGCGGGCTAGGTAGGCTCCGAGCAGGGACGATGCCAGAGTAATGCCAATGGTCCATCCCCAGCCCAAAAAATGCGCAATGAGAAAAAGCAGGACCAGTTCCGTCAGGGGGACGATAAAGAAGACAGCCAACAGTCTTTTAAGCATCGCTTGCGCCCCTTTCCGCACTCGTATTTCTGTCTTCTAGTGTATCACGTCAGAGCTCAGAAACAGGAGGGGGAGGGATCGGGCGGCCGGGCAATCCGTTCACCAGCCACCAAGCGATAATGGCGGTAAAAAAGGCCGCGGCAATGAGGGGCGCATAGGGCCAGACGGTGTAGAGCAGCCCCCCCGGCAAGGGAGCCAGGGCCCCGGCTGTTTCCGTCACCAGATTGAACAGACCGTAGGCGGTGCCCGCCTCTTCCCGGCGCACGACTCTCCCCACCGCCACACCCTGCAGCCCCCGCGCCGACTCTCCGCTGCCCCGGAAAACCCCCGAAACAAGGGCCCAGGTGACGCTGCCGGGTGCCCACAAAATCGCCATCCACCCTAATGTCACCAAACCCAGTCCCCACCCGATCGACGAGGTGATGCCGTGCTTTTCCCCAATTTTCCCCCAAACCGGTCCGCCCAGGGTCCCGCACAATATGCCCACACTGCCCAGATAGCCAATCGTCTGCAGGGAAAAGTGTCCCACCGTTTTCCAGAAGGGCACCACATAAGGAAAGGCCATGCCCTGCACCACAGCCAGCGCTGCGGCAAAGATCATCCACTGGAAGAGACGCGGCCGCCCTTTCGGCGTCCACCGGGGACGGGGTGTCGGCTTGCGCGGCACTGGCGGGTGAGAGCGGACGGGAAGCACCGTCAAGGTCGAAATCGCATACAGAATCCCGCTGATCACGAAAACCATCTGGTAGGAATAATGCGAGGCCAGGTAGGCTCCCACGGGCGGAGCCACCACCATCCCCGCGCCAAACACGCTCATAACCACATTATAGGCGGTGGACAGATGCTCGCCTGATGCCTCCTCCACAATCACGGCTTGCAAGGCGGGTGTGGAGAAAGCTGACCCAAAATACAGCAGCACCCCCGGAATCAGCCACTGCCACGTCGGCGCCCAGGCAAATAAAAACGGCACCGGCACGCCTAAAATCCAACCCCACAGGACAAGGGTGCGGCGGTTGACGCGGTCCGCCAGATACCCTCCCGGAAACACGACCAGCGCGGTGGCGATGCCGGCGATGGTCGACATGATCCCGACTGCAACCGCGTTGCCCCCGAGCTTTTCGATGTACAGCGGCCATAAAATTCCGTAAAGGCCAAAACCCATGCCCCACAGTCCCATGGACAGAGTCAGCCACCACAGGTCATGGGTCATACCCAGTTTCTTTATCATGTCATCCCCCTGTCGCGGTGCCCAGACGCCATCCTTTCTTCTACGTCTACGCACCAGGACAAGGGACTAGACCAGGCCCTTAGGGCTTGTTGCGGGGCAGAGGCTCACCAAAGGCTGCCTGCAGCATTTTCACCGGCACCCGGGCCATTCCCTCAAAGGCCCAGAGCAACTCGTCCAGGCCCTTGACCCACGGAGAGGAACTGTGGCCAGTGGTGCGCCTGACTGCACGGAAAGGCGTCGCCACAACCGCGTCAAGGTATCCTAACTCCTGCCGGATCGCCTCATTGAGGGAACTGACGTCTCCCACAGGAGGGCTCTCCCCGTGACCCCGGTCCCCGCCCTGTGTTCCATCCGAACGCTCTTCGCCGCTCCTTGACTTCTGCTGATCCCCGCTCGGCATATTTTCCGCATCACGCTGCGCGCCGCCCTCACTGTTCTTGTGGTCGTGTTCCAACAAATTTCCTCCTTCGCTGAGATGAGATGTAGTGTCTCCCGCTGCTCCCCAAGGCATACCGCCCGCCCCGGATTTTCCAAAAACTGCCCGGGTGGCGGTGAAAATGCTGCAGGCAGCGTTTGGCGAGCCTCTGCCCCGCAACAAGCCCTAAGGGCCTGGTCTA
>JAKAAS010000271.1 GCA_021802225.1 Bacillota bacterium | reverse complement strand
TGAGACTGAATCCATGTCTTTCATTATGTCCTTGGTTTCTCGTTGATACCCTTTCTCCATTGTCGCACTCACTGCGCCATAGCTCCCGCTAGTTATCGGATGAGGCCACAATAAATCGAACATAAAGTTAATCACTACTCTAATACTCGGGTTTTGGCTAATGCCATCCAGCCACGGCTGCGTGCAATCGTGCTCCGAGAAGAACACGTAGGAGCATTCCTCTCGTTTAATCGTCCCCCATCCTCGGTCCTCATTTCATCTCACAAGTGTCTCCTAGTGGCACCTTCCGCGATTCTCGAATTTTCCGTACTTATCCCATTTGTCAATATATGCTTTGCTATAACAGACGCGATGAACACTATTCTCTAGACTACTTTAAATATCCAGTTGACAATCACCCAACAAGCCTAACCAGTCCGGCTACAACACGCCACGACTCTTCGCCCAATGTCCCGTAAGGCTCATTATCCAGTTCCCTTACTTCGTTCTTCGACCATTAGAAGTGTACATAATGGTTGTTTTGACTGCTCAACGCCATTCCCTCCTAATATTAAATTCTTGCACGATCTTGTTCGTGATTTATGCATAGAAAAAATCTAAGAGATTCGAAGGACACATCTTTACATTATTTTCCTAATTTGTATCGATTTGTGGGTGCGGCGAGGTAAAATATAGAAAATGGTGTAGAGATTGGGAAAGAGGTACGACAAAGTGGAGAATTATCCAGTATCCAATCGCGGTTCTGTGGGGATTTCAATGACCGAGGCAGAGACGATTGCGGTTATGGCTGCCGACAAGGACATTATAGGAAAATATGGCGATGATCGGGGCTGGCACTTTGATACCCAATCGGTCCGCCTTGAATCCTTACAGTTTGGTGAGCAATCGTTGCTTCTATATAGGGTGATCTTACAACTTAACCGACCCAAGGAATTTCTCCGCGCAGCGATTCAAAATGTAGTCGAATACCAAGTTGAGGCAATCACCGGAAAGATTGTCGGATATGAAAAACGATAAATGAAGGCATTGCTCTAGTCCACCATGGATCTGAGAGCGAGAAAATCGCCTGGTAGCCGATACCTTTACTGGCCTGTCGCGCGATTCGTTCATGGTCGCGGTGGTCGAAGTACTCCACGCCGAGGTCGACATAGGTTTGTTGCCGTGTGAGCGTATACCAAGGCTCCACCACCAGCGTATGGGCGACGATCACCGCGGCGCGCTTAGGATCTGTAAAATTTTAACATACGATTCGTCATTGTGATTCATCCTGTGGCCGCGGCGCGATGGTATAATTCCATTGCAGGTTGTGATTTTCATGGTGCTCTATGCGGAGTTGAGCCCATTCCTCTGGCGAAATTGTAGCCCCCTTGGTAATATCATACGTAGTTTTGTCGAAATCGCAGGTCCAGGGTCGTCAGGGGACGGCCGCGCCAACTGAGACTAATGGCGGAAAACATGCGGTGCTCTATGGCTTATGTGGAGCTATAGGCTATGTAAACATATCGCTACCACATCGTCAGCACGTCATTAGAAGTACCACCAGCTTCCCATAATAAAGCCTTACCATAGCCGTGAGCCGTTCGGCTCACTTTAGGTAACCCCTTCCCGCCACGCACCCGACTCGGGTGGCCTGGGTCCAATCGATTCTCACCCGGACGGATCGAGAACCGTACCGATGGGGGAGGATGCGAGCAGGCCTTGAACCGGAGACCCTCTGCACTCGAGAAAAACGTGAGCCGTTTTGGGGCGCACGTTTTTCTCGAGTCTCGGCCCACAGGGGCAAAATCCGTGAATCCCTCCATCGTGCACCCGCATCCACAGAGGACAATCACGGCGACGAACAACCGACCGCAATGCCAGGGAAGGAACTCTGCCCGTTTTCTTCATGCCCAGCTCTCCTCTGGAACACCAGCGGGAATGCCCCCAGCCCATTATGGCTAGGGGAACACGCATCATGCCATCGGGGACGATTGGTCATGCGGACCAGCAAAAGCCGGGCAGCGGAACCCATCAATTTCTAGACACTATTGCCAACCAGCAACATCCACCTTACGGTGGACACCCTGCCATCGTTGCCTATCGCACTTGAACGAGTTAATTTGCACGAGTCAAACTTTCACTGACAAGAAGTGCGACCTGCCGTCGCTGATGACCATGGCAGCTGCTTTCCGTGCCACCCCACTCAAAGTCAGCGCGGTACTCTACCACGATGCCAAATTGGGGGTCTTCTCGTATCATGAAATTCCTGAGCGATACCAAGCGGGACGCCAACAAGGGGCGCTGCATCCCGCCAGACATGGCAAAGCTCAACTTTCCATTTCCCCTATCTCCAAGGAAATGGCCTTTGTTTGTATCGATGCAGCCTTCGCACATTTTGGCCGGAAATCCCCAGCCGTGCTATACTGGATTCCAACTCCGCAATATGCGGCCCCATTGAAGGAATAAGATTGTGGGATGGGCGCCTTGGGTCTAAACATCCCTGTTCCGCAATTGCGGGGAAAAGGGCGGCGATTAGCCGTCCTCCTCAGTTATTCCTCGGCGTGAAATAAGCCTAATCCATAGTGTGATTCGAATCCTAGGCCGATAGGTCCCGCAGTGGGTTCTGCGAAGGTTATCTGCCAAAACGACCCAGCCGTGTCGGGCCCCATTCGGTCAGCATCGCGGGCTCGCCGGAATTGCACAGACATGAGCGTCTGGCTGACCACCCGCACGGTCTTGAGCGATAGCAAATTGGCCGGCTCCGAAAACCTGCCTAGCAGGGATAATTCCTTTTGCAACTGTTCGCCCGCTCCGAATTTGCCATGTTTCTTTGTGTGCCACGGATGTAAGTAAGGCGTCACAGACGTCCAGACTCGGGAAGACTTGACCAAATCTGTGATCTTCTCAAAGTCTTTCACTGTCCCCAGCCCTTCCAATAAGACAGCCCACTTGAATCCCGACTTGTACCGGAACAATTCGTGGACGGCGCCTAACGCTTGAGTCACTTCCGGGGAAATGCCCATGGGGATATATACGAGCATGTGGTCGATGTACCCGTCACCATCAGCGTCCTCGGACAGGAAGTACCCGTGCTGATGACCTTTAGATGGCTCATTTCCCGTATGTCCGCTCAGTTCCACTGGCGGGGAGCCAGACCCCGGATACCGCTTCATCAAGGCCTTCCGCAAAATATCCCCCATCAAAACGGCATCGCGAATCGATGGTCTTGGGTTCCCCGCGATTACATACCGCGCCAATGTAGGGGCTCCCAGGGAATAGCCTGTTGGAGTCTTTGGGATTTGGGTCGGCAGTTCAGGACCGTCTTCGGTGACATAGCGTATAGAGCGAGTGCCGGGAGGACGGCTCCATTTCTCTTTCGACAGCAGATTGGTATCCATAGTCAAGGCATCCCAAAGAGTCAATGGCACGGCAGCGGCGTTTCGAGCGGTTAAAGCCGCATGGTGTTCTGCCGCCTCCATAAACCCCTCCCGCCAGATGAGATAATCACGAGGAGCCATAGGCGCCTGAACCACGGTGTCCGAACCTTGCTCCGCTCGAACTGCCGGATAACAGTTCAACGGTTGGGAATAATCCTCAGCCCGCTGGGCTACCGCCCAACTTTCAGACCGTCCTAAATATGAGAGGCCAGCCAGGATCTTGTCAAACAACTCCAACTCCGATGAATCCAATAAAACATCAGGCCACTGCACAATCAGAGGATCATCGCGTCCCACCACCAGAAAACTATCGAAGACGATGTAGCTCGCCCCGGGATGATAGTGCCGGGTATGCCCCGCCGAGGTTGGCGGCAAGCGGTAGAGCGGGTCCTGCCCAGCAAGCTTGTCTATCAGAGACTTTATCACCGGCCCGTTTTCGTCATTGGAAACCTTTGTGTAGTAGACGGCAATGAAGGCCCGCAGCAGCCGCCATGGGCTGGGAGGCCATTCCACCTGGCCTTCATTGACATGATTGCCCCAAGGGGTCGCATGATATGTGCCGCTCACAAAGCGAATGCTTATGGTTACCATGGCATCAGCTCTCTTTAGTCGCTTTATGATAAGTTAACGGGGTCACCGCAGGATCTTGGAGAGCTCCTGTAGCCGCTGCCGCTTCAATCAATTGTGGCACCATCTCTTCCAGGATAGGCAGGTCTGGCAGTTCGAATCCTGCTGGCTGCGTTACACGGAGCGACACCAAGTCTAAATCACAGGCCGTCCGGAACCGCAGTCCCCGTGCGAGCACTTCTCTGATTTTGAATAAGCTCAATGTCAGTAAAAGGTCATTCAGATACGGTGAGAGCCGAAACCCGCGTATTT
>JAKAAS010000270.1 GCA_021802225.1 Bacillota bacterium | reverse complement strand
GCGATGCTTGACAACCTGGGAATTGCCGACATTCCCTGCATCACGCTAATGGGCGGAGCGATCGATGGCGGATGGGATGAAACTCCCGAGGCCGATGAGATTATTGTTGGCACGCAGGACCAGCTCATGTCGCGTGCGCTAAACCGCGGATTTAATATGAGCCGCTATCGT
Source organism: Bacillota bacterium (assembly GCA_021802225.1). The sequence continues at coordinate 4,128 of JAKAAS010000270.1, read as the reverse complement.
TGGCCTATGCATTTTGCATGGCTTAATTCGGATGTCTTCTGGGTTATGGATGAAACGCAATTGATGGGGCCCACGGTACAGACGTCGGCGCAGCTCGAGGCCTTCCGCTCGCTATTAAACACATATGGACCGCATTATACGCTGTGGATGTCAGCCACACTTGACCATAAGGCTCTACAGACCATCGACTTTCGGGCACAGGCTATGGAAATGCCGCGATGGACCCTGGATGGCGAAGACCTTCGCACACCTGCCGTACGCCAGAGGATCGAGGCAGAAAAACCTTTGACCCAAGCAATGGCGACCGTAGGTCCCAAGCCCAGCGACATTCATCGCTTGGTGCAAGAAATTCTCCGGAACCATTGCCCTGGCAGCCTCACTTTAGTGGTGGTGAATCAAGTTGTGCGGGCCCAAGCCTTGGCGAAGGCTTTGCGAGAATCGGATACGAAAGCGGAGCTGCTATTACTGCATTCTCGGTATCGCCGCGCAGACCGTGCTCAAGCCGAGAAGCTAATGGGACAACCCGTCCCGGAAATGGGGCGCATCATTGTCGCGACACAAGTCGTAGAGGCAGGTCTCGATCTTTCAGCCCACTGCTTATTTACAGAAATTGCTCCGTGGCCATCCATGGTTCAACGATTTGGACGCTGCAACCGTGAGGGAACAGATGCGGCAGCCTCGGTGATATGGATCGATATTGCGACGTCCAAGGGGGCCGAGCTGCCTTACACCCAGGCAGAACTTGCCCACAGCCGGGCGATTCTTGAAACATTGCATGATGCGAGAGTGGAGGGACTGCCCGGTGAGTGGGGTGCTTCAGCGCTTAACCAAGTGCTGCGGCGCGTCGACCTACTGACGTTATTCGATACGGCGGCGGACTTAACCGACTTGGATGTAGATGTCTCGCGCTACATCCGGGACCGGCAAGCCTTGGATGTCTCAGTATTCTGGCGTGATTTTGTCGGGGACCCGGCCGGCCAGCCCGGCCCGGAACTCGGCGAAACGTGCCCGGTATCATTGGCAATGGTCCGGGAATACATGCAGGCGGACAAACACCGCCGCCAGGTCTATGCGTTTCGGTATATGGAAGGCGAATGGGTAGAAGTGGGAGAAGGGAAGATTTCGCCAGGACAAACATTGCTGCTGCGTTCCCAATTGGGCGGATATGACCCTGAGTGGGGGTTCCTGCCGTCCTCACTTTCACCTGTGGCGGTATCCGAACCGAGGACTCCGGATTCGCTGGAGGAGTCTGACGGGACCGATTCACAAACCCATATTGGCCGGTATGTGACATTAGCAGAGCATCTTCACGATGTGCAGGTCGAAGCTGCATTGCTGACTGCTCGTTTTCCGTGGCAATGGCCTTCAGAGGCAATCGTTGAGGCTGCATCCAAACATGATTGGGGAAAGGCCACCGAAGCGTTTCAGAATACCTTGCTCCAATGTGAGAGCGACAGTCCTGTCCTGCAAGGCCAAATCTGGGCCAAGTCCCGCTGTGCATCCGCACGGCACCGTGACAGGCCTCATCTGCGTCATGAGCTGGCGTCGGCCCTTGCCGCGCTGCAAACCGGATCCAGCGATCTCGTCGCATATCTCGTCGCGGCTCATCACGGCAAGGTGCGCATGTCCATCCGGGCGGTCCCCGGAGAGAAGGAACCAGGGGACGGGCGGCGCTATGCACGCGGGGTTTGGGACGGGGATACGGTGCAACCTGTGGCAATCGGCGAGGCCATACTACCCACCGTCCATTTGTCCCTCGCAGTCATGGAAATCGGCGGCGGAGGTGAGCCGAGTTGGGCAGAACGGGTAGCCCAGCTTATAAAAACCTACGGTCCATTTCGCTTAGCGGTACTCGAGTCCATGGTGCGCATTGCAGACTGGCGCGCGACGCAAAAGGAAATGGAGGGTCCCGATGACACGCATTGACGTCTCTGGTTGCCGTCCAACACCTCTATCCTCGTATTTAAAGGCGCTGGGCCTGTTCCGAATTGTGGGTGAGCAGTTCGACCCAGAAGTCCGAGCTAGTTGGGTCAATGATACTTTTGTGCTGTCGACCAGCAAAGATGATGAGGATGCACTTCAAGATTTTCTTCTCTACCGGTACCGACCCACGCCTATTGCTGATCCGTGGAATGGCGGTAGCGGCTACTATCCAAAAGATATAGAGCCGCAAAAACTGGTGCGGGCCATTGCGGAATCATCTGCTCCCCGCCTAGCCATGTTTCGGGATGTCATAAGGGAAATTCATCATATCCTTGAGGACTTGCAGCTTGTCGAAAAACCCAACTCGGCGCAAAAGCGTGATCTGCTAGTATCATGCCGGAACCGTCTCTCGGACGAGGCGATAAGGTGGCTGGATGCGGCCGTTGTGATGACGTCCACGGACATGCGCTGGCCGCCTCTTCTGGGGGTCGGCGGCAACGACGGACGTCTTGAATTCAGCGCCAATTTCCTTAAACATATTCTCGCTGTGATGGACGCCGACGGGAAACCCACCAGGGCCTCTGCGGGCTGGCTGTCCGGAGCGTTATACGGCGGCGCTGTGCCGGGACTGGCAAAGTCTGCTGTCGGGCAGTTCGATCCTGGTTCCGCGGGTGGCCCCAACGCTGCCGCCGGGTTCGAGGGAGAAGCGCGTGTCAATCCATGGGACTTTATTTTAGCCATGGAAGGGGCCATTTTGTTTGCAGCGGCGAGCACTCACCGACTTGGCCGGTATGATAATGCTATGCTCAGCTATCCCTTCACGGTGCAGGTCGCGGGGGCTGGGCAAGCGGCCTTGGTTATGGAGGATGAGTCAGCATCTCGGGCGGAAATGTGGCTGCCGCTGTGGGGCCGACCAGCAACGTATCTAGAAATTCGCCGTATGTTTGAGGAAGGGCGGAGTGAAGTGTTCCAGCGCCGAGCAGCTGACGCTGTCGACTTTGCCGTGGCATGCGCGTCCCTTGGAGTGGACCGGGGAATAGACGCCTTTCACCGCTATGCCTTTCTGAATCGCGCGGGGAAGTCATATTTCGCCGTTCCTTTAACCCGCGTCATGGTGAAAAGAAATCCGCGCACCGATCTGTTGCGCGATCTTGATGACCATGTCTGGCTGCAGCGAGCCCAACGGTACGCGCGGAAGGAGGAGGCGCCCGCGGAGTTCAGAAAGGCGATACGGGCCGTGGACGACGGCATCTTTGCTTTGTGCCAAGACGGTCATCCCGGAAAGGTAAACCACCTCCTGATGGTGCTCGGTGATTTGGAGCGAATCATGAGCACCAGCAAGAAGTCACGTGACGCGTTGCCGCCCTTGTGGCTAAATGCCGGGTGGATTGAGGACGCTGACCATAAGGCTTGGAGTTTCCGCATCGCTTTGGCGATGGCTAGCATGACGGGAGCACAAGGCAACGGCATGCGGCATTATATTTCACCGGTCGGCGAGGGGAAAATGATGCGGCAATGGATGCATGGAACCATCCCAGATATGGTCTGGACTGGCTCTGCAGACCTCACAGACAACATGGCCGCTCTGCTAAACCGCCGACTTCTGAATGCAGCAGTGTCAGTGAGATTGGAAAATGCGGAGCAGGGGGCCGTTCCGGACAGACATGCAGGCAACCCCTTTGCCGCAGCCTATCCGGCATCATTGAACGACGTCATGCAATTTTTATCCCATAGCCAACTAGATACGGATATTAACCGGTTAGTGCGGGGCCTCTCATTGGTCCGGTTTCACTCGGCCAATCTTCCCCGGCTATCCTCAGAAGGCAATACCCTCGCGGACTTTTTTGTGCCAGGGGCGTACGCGGCCATAAAACTTATGTTTGTTCCCGATATTTTGAAGCGGACACTGAACAAACCTGACCTGACACTTCCCGTGCCACCGGCGTTAAGCGGGCTCTTACGCTCGGGTCAAATAGCAAAAGCGGCCCGTGCCAGTGTGCAGCGGCTGCGACATTCGGGGGTGGCAGTGCCGTTCGAGTCTATTCAAGCGCCTGCACTTTTGCCTCAGCGTTTGGCGGCGAGCATGGTGGTCCCCATACGTCCGCGGGATGTGCGCCACTTGTGCCGGGTGCTCCACTGTCTGTCGTAAGCCTGACAGTGGAGCACTCACTAAATAAAAGGGAGATGTATCATGCTATTCGAGAA
>JAKAAS010000269.1 GCA_021802225.1 Bacillota bacterium | reverse complement strand
CCTCAATCGGCGATCAAAGACCAGCATGTGTTCCGTGCTGCTTGGATAGTTCTCGTCCTGCTCGTGGTGGGCTACTTTGCGAGTCAACTCCTGCATTGGCCTGTGGCCATCTTCGCGGGGAGCGCAGCGATTGCGCTGCTCGTCATTGCCCACCGCAGCCCAGTGGTGAACGTTCCCAAACTGGTCAGGGAGGCGCCTTGGAAGGTGGTCGTGTTCTCGATCGGCATGTACGTCGTTGTCTTCGGACTGAGAAATGCGGGACTCACGCGGCTGCTGGCGGACAACGTTACTGCCCTAGCGCGCCATGGCAATGTGGCCAGCGTTCTCGGAATGGGGGCGATGGCTGCTGGATTGTCCTCACTGATGAACAACATGCCGACTGTGATGATTGATGCTCTGGCCATTCACGGAGCTACGCTGTCGTCCAGCGTTCACACCCTGATGGCGTATGCCAATGTCATTGGCTGCGACCTCGGGCCAAAAATCACTCCCATAGGCTCGCTGGCCACATTGTTATGGCTTAATGTTCTCGAGCGCAGAGGCATCCGCATCAGCTGGGGATATTACTTCCGCGTAGGAATTACACTGACCATCCCTGTGCTGACCGTCACCCTCTTGGGATTGTGGGCATGGTCTGCTCTCGCTTTTTGACTACGGACCGCCGGAGCATGGCGGGGACGCTCGTGTACCAACAACAAACCGGAGGGGATGCGGAAAAATGGAGAGAGAACGCCTTATTGTGGTGGGAGGGTCCGATGCCGGGGTGATGGCGGCTATGTGGGCTAAGAACACGGACCCGTCCCTAGTCGTGGATATGGTGGTCAAAGATGAGTTTGTTAACTACAGTGTGTGCGGCGCTCCATTTTTTCTTGGGGGAGAGGTGCCGTCATGGGAACATCTGGCCCACCGCACGCTCAGAGAGATTGAAGCCCTGGGCATTAACGTCCACCTGGATACGGAGGCGCTCGCCGTTGAGGCAGGTGGCAAACGCCTGCTGGCGCGGCGCGCAGACCGTGAAGAGGAAATGCCTTACGACCGTCTGGTGCTGGCCCAAGGAGCCACGGCCAACATCCCGCCGCTGCCGGGACTGGACTTGGATGGGGTGTTTACACTGCATGACATGGCAGATACCTTGAAAATTGACCGGTATATCACCGAACACCAGCCCCGGCGCGCCGTGATTGTGGGGGCCGGCTATATTGGGCTGGAAATGGTGGAGGCGCTGTCACGGCGCAGACTGGATGTCACCGTGGTCGAGCAGTTGCCCCAAGTCCTGCCCACCGTGGATCCCGAACTGGCTTCCCTCCTTGCCGCCAGCATGGAACAGCACCAAGTGCGTGTGCTGACGGGCACGGGAATTCGGGCCATCGAGTCCTCGGGCAGGGAGTTGTCGGTCTCCTGCGAGGGGGGGGAACGGCTGGCGGCTGACATGGTGATGGTGGTCGTCGGGGTACGCCCGAACTCGTCCTTGGCATCGACCGCGGGCATTGAAATCACGAGAGGCGCTGTCGCCGTCAACCCCCGCATGGAAACGAGCTGCCAAGACATCTGGGCTGCGGGAGATGGGGTGACGACGTTTCACCTCCTGCTCGGCTCGAGCTATCTCCCGCTGGGAACCACGGCCCACAAGCAGGGACGGGTAGCCGGAATCAACGCGGCTGGAGGACATGCCAGTTTCCGCGGGGTCGTGGGGACGCAGGTGGTCAAACTGTTCGACCATGTGGTTGGCCGCACCGGGCTCAAAGAAGAAGAAGCCCGCCGAGCGAAGTTTTCGCCTCTCACCGTGCAGTCTGAGATGATGGACCACAAGGCCTATTATCCCGGCTCGTCGCCCCTGCGCATCCGGATTACCGGAGACGAGGTTACGGGCCGCCTGCTCGGCGCTCAGATTCTTGGGAGTTACGGGGCTGAAGTGGCAAAACGCGTGGACCTGTTTGCCTTGGGGCTGATGCATTCCGTGTCTGTGGATGATCTCAATGACTGGGATTTGAGCTATACCCCACCGGTCTCGAGCCCTTTTGACCCCGTGCAGATGGCTGCGCAGGCATGGACTGCCGCATGGAAGGCGCGCCAAGGGTAGCGGCGACCTCAACATAAATGGTCAGCACTCCGCTAAAGAGGGGTGCTGACCATTTATGTTGACGCGCAGAAATTCACTGCCCGGGCAGTGGTTTTTGGGGCGGGGTGTGGTCATGCTCCCAAGCCTCCAGCACACTGGCCACCGCGCCGGGCTCTTCAATAGTCGACACATCCCCCGGATTTTCATTCCTGACTACCGAGCGCAACACCCTGCGCATGATTTTCCCGCTGCGGGTTTTAGGAAGCAGAGCAACAAACTCTATGGAGCCGATCACTGCTATCGGACCCAGTTCGCGGCGGACGGTATCGCGAATGCTCTGATCTATTTCCTCGGATCCTTCCAATCCGGGCCGCAGCACCACAAATGCGGCTATGACTTCTCCGCGCAGCGGGTCAGGCACACCCGTCACCCCCACCTCTGTTACAGCCGGATGGCGCAAAACGGCCGTCTCGACTTCGCTCGTGCCTATGCGGTGCCCCGCGATCTTCAAAATTTCGTCGGCGCGCCCGCTGAACCAAATATATCCGTCATCGTCCACATGGGCAGCGTCCCCAGTCAGGTAAACCCCCGGCATCTGCGCCCAGTAAGACTCGCGGTAGCGCTGTGGCTCTGCCCACAACTGCTGTGTGAGTCCGGGAAACGGACCTGTGATCACCACACTGCCTTTCTCACCTGGCGATGCCAACAGGCCGTCGGCTTGCCTCACCTCCACATGGTAGCCCGGCAGCGGGATACCCGCCGACCCAGGTTTGATGGGGAGCATGCCGAGACGGTAGGGATTGCCGATGACGGGTCCGCCGGTTTCCGTTTGCCACCAATGGTCGATCACGGGCACGCGGTTGTCGAATACTTCATTTTGCAGCCACTCCCACGCAGGAGCGTTGAGCGGTTCCCCGGCCGAAAAGATTCGCGTCACGCTGGACAGGTCATGGTTTCTGGCTGTCTGGGTGCCGTAGCGCATCAGCAGACGCACCGCGGTCGGCGCCGTCAGGACTGCGCTGACCTTTTGCTCCTCGAGGATCCGGTAGAAATTATCAGGCCCGGGATAGTCCAGAGCTCCCTCATAGGTCACGGTGGTCGCTCCAATTAGCAAAGGGGCATAGACGATAAAACTGTGGCCGACGATCCAGCCAATGTCTGAAGTCGACCACCATACATCATGGTGAGTCAGCCCAAACAGTATATCAGCCGCGTGAAGTATGCCCACCTGGTAGGGGCCGTGGGTATGCACCACCAGTTTGGGACTGGCGGTGGTGCCCGATGTGGCCAAGATGAAGGCGGGTGTATTCGACTCCAGCCACACAGGGTCAGCAGAGTGCCCTTGGGCTAAATCCGGCAGCTCGGGCCATAAGATGGTGCGCCCCGCGAAAGGCGCAACCGGCCGCGGTGAACGCTTATGCCAAATTACCGTCTTCAGCGGGGACTGAGGGTCAGCCAGCGCCTCTGCCACAATACTGTCCAGCGGGATGATTTTCCCCTTGCGGAACGTAATGTCGCTGGCAATCAAGACTTCAGCTCCCGCGAGGCGAATTCTCTGCGATAAGGCCGCGGCGCCAAACCCTGCAAACACAACCAGGTGAATAGCGCCAATCCGGGAGAGCGCGAGCATGGAAAAAATCGCTTCGGGACCGGTGGGCATATACAGTGCCACCCTGTCGCCGGACTTGATGCCGGCCGCGCGAAAACTCGCCGCAAGTTTTTTAACTTCCCAAGAGACTTGGGCGTATGTAAAAGAGCGGACCTCTCCGCTTTCTGTAATGGCTACCACGGCGCAGTGTCCAGGATACTTTTGTGCCGAGATATCGACGGCATTCGCCCCAAGGTTAGTTGTGGCTCCGGTAAACCACCGGAAGGAGGGAGGGTCAGGTTCCAATACCTGCTGCCATCTCTGCTGCCAGTGGACACGCTCGGCGCAAGTCTCCCAATAATTGTTCAAGTCTCGGGCCCGGTACAGTTCCTCATGAATGCGCGGACTGATAATATCCATCAACCAACCTCTTTTCGGTGGCATGTTTGCAACAGATTCAGAATACACCAGGCATTCAATAAATACGAGCGTTATCCTGTGAACGGCCAGCAATGTGCGCTGTCAGACCTTCGGCTGGGGATGACTGCCACCGGCAATTCCTCCATGACCCCGCCAAACTATTCTTCGAGAACACAAAATATTAAATACAGGTAACTTAAATAGGGCGGACTAGCCCGCTGACCCCCTCGAAGTT
>JAKAAS010000268.1 GCA_021802225.1 Bacillota bacterium | reverse complement strand
AGAAGAGACCAAGCCCAAGCGCAGGCAGGTCAGGCAACGTCCAGTCCATGACAATAATATCGGGAGCAACCTTCCGGGATTCCATTAAGTATAGCACTTCCTGGGCGGATACAAACCCTCGCGGGCACGCATTCAGCCCGTCAAGACAAGAAATGAGCAAATCGAGAAGGGCTTTATTGTCGTCAATGAGCCAGATATGCTTTTCCATTAGGTCAATTCTCCATTCCCCAGCTATTATGTACTATATTCCCAATACTTCTTCTTTGGATAGAGCATTTCCTGTCCTATTTCTTTTTTCTCCATATTTTGTAACGGTTTTGTAACAAGTGATGGGTACACTACGGCTACAAAGCAATGAGCGCCGGAGAGCGCATGGTCTCCCGGCCTGTTCTGATAAAAAGGAGATGAGCCTGTTGCGTCCCATTACACGCACCGTCAGCGCGGCCATTGTCGGATTTGCGGTGGGTGCCGGGGCTGTGAGCGGCGGCATGGCGGCCTACACCCATTTCGGCCCGTCCCACGCCTTAGCCCTGAAAACATCGAAGCAGCCGCCTTTTGCGACGGTGGCTTCATACACCCCGCCCACATTGCCTCTCGGCCCCGACACCATATCCAATGTGGTGAAGCAAGACGGGGACGCGGTCGTAAAAATTGTCGCGAGCGTGCCGCAATCCACCTCGATCTCATCGTCTCCCTATTTTAACCCATTTTTTGGATCACTGTTCGGCAACAGCCTGCCCTCGGGACCCTCCCAGCAGGTGCAGACGGATATCGGCTCCGGGTTTTTCATTAACAGCCAGGGCGACCTCGTCACCAACGACCACGTCATTCACAACGCCAACAAGATCCAGGTGTACGTGCCTGGGTATTCGAAACCCTTTACGGCCACCCGCGTCGGCACGGACTACCAGGCCGACCTGGCGGTGCTGAAAATCTCCGCGCCTAAAGCGCTGCCATATTTGGTGCTCGGCAATTCCAACACCACGCCGGTTGGCGCTTGGGCCATCGCCATCGGCAATCCCTACGATTTGAGCCATACCGTCACAGTCGGGGTGATCAGCGCCAAAGGGCGCCCGCTGACGATTGGCAGCCGCAACTACCGCAACCTTTTGCAGACATCGGCGGCGATCAATCCCGGCAACAGCGGCGGCCCGCTGCTCAATTTGGCTGGGCAGGTGGTGGGCATCAATACCGCCGTCTCCACCCAGGGCCAAGGCATCGGGTTCGCCATCCCCACCTCCACGGTGGAGCATGTGCTGCCCCAGCTCATGAAGTACGGCCATGTCAGCCAGCCCTGGGTCGGCGTCTTCATCTCCACAGACTCCGCGGCCATGGCCAAGCAATACGGGCTCCCGACTGGCACAGGCGTCGTCATCGCTTATGTTGAGCCGGGCAGTCCCGCCGCCGCCGCCGGTCTGTCCGCAGGGGAAGTGGTCACCCAGTTCAACGGGAAGAGCGTCACGACTGCCAGCGGACTGAAGACGCTGGTTGAAAAAACCAGCGTCGGCCAGAAAATTTCCCTCACTGTAAACGACCAGGGAAAGACCGTGACCAAGACGGTCACCATCGGCCAGGAGCCGAACCGCGCGATTACACCACCGTCCACCGGACTCTCTTTCTAGCACAGAATTAAACAGAAAAGCCCTTGGCCGTTTAGGTCAAGGGCTTCTCCATTTCCAGCCGGGTAACCGCGTACCCTTCCCGCTCGTACAGCCGCACTGCATCCTGATTGCCGGCCGTCACGTAGAGGCGGGCCACTTTGATTCCCTGCTTGGTCACAAAATCGTGGGCCGCGCCCATCAGCAGCTTTCCCAGTCCCCGTCTCCGGTACGAGTCCTGCAGGTAGACCTGGTCCACGGACCCGTATGTGCCCTGCAGGTCCATGCGGATAGCGACCCACACATACCCGGCAAAATCCAGACCGTCCTCCAGAACAAAAATGCCGTTCTCAAAGGGCCTTTTGGCCGCCGCCCGCAGTCTTTGCGCCTGGTCAGCCAAAAAGGCCGGAGTGCAGACAAAGCGGGGAAAATTGATTTTATACAAGTCACATTGCGCGTTTAAAACGGCCCGGTAGTCCTGCTGTGGACGGTAGGGACGAATTTGCATACACTCGCCTCTCTTTACGTTCGCATACATTTTATGAAAGAGTTCGCCCTGTGTGCAACAAATTCCTTCTCATTGTCCCGAAGACCGCAACAAAAAAGGGCAGCCCTGCTGTCAGGCTGCCCCTTTTCCCGCTGTCCGGGTCGGTTAGTCCCGGGCGTAGTGCGTGCCCAGAAGCCAGTAGAGCAGTCCCGCCACCAGAAAACTGACGTAATAGGAGATATCACCCATATGCGGGTGGTGGTCCGCAAACGCGCCAACATACATAGCCTGGTTGAAAAACGGCACAGACACCACGATGGCTGCCAGCCACGCCCAGAATCCCGGCCGCAGCACCCGCCTCGGGTCATAGAACATAGCCGTGTTGTACCGGCCCCGCCGGACGATAAAGTAATCCACCAGCACAATCGCGGTCCACGGCGCCAGCCAGTAAGCCAGCAGGAACAGGAAGTTTTCGAAGTCCAGGTAGTAGGAGTTGCGGGCGACGTACGCCAGAATTCCGCCTAACAGTCCGACCAGCACCGCTGCCATCCAGCGCTTGATGGGCACATTGACCACCAGAGCGGATAAGGAGCCCGAGTAGATGTTAAGAACATCCGCGGTCACCGTGCCGATAATCACGGCGAACAGGGCGACCGGAACCATCCAGTGGGGATGGATGCCTGACAGGAGGGCAATAGGGTCAGCGCCAGACGCCGCCGCAGGAAAAATGCTCGCCAGCGCCACGCCGAGCAGTTCCAGCCAAACCCCGGCGATGAAGTTCGCTGAAGCCGCATTGAAGAAAACATGGGAAGCCGGTGTGGACGACGGCAGGTAGCGGGTGTAGTCCGACCCGAAGACCGTCCAGCCCAGAAGGTAGGAGAGCGCAAGTCCCACGGCCTCGATCATTCCCCCGCGAATCCCCGTGTACTGGCCGAGCACGGATTTGGGATCAAAGGGCAGGGCATAATTTGCGTGGGCAAAGGCAAAAATGGAGACGCCCGCAAAGACGAGTGTCAAAATCACCGCCATAAACCGCTCCACCGCGTGGATCATGTTGTGGCCGTACACCGCCACGATGACCTGGATCAGCACCATAACCAAAAGAGCGACCATGAAGTCCGTGTGGAATAGCGCCTCGAACGCAAATGATCCCAGCACCGTGTTCACGGCAAACCACATGACTCCCGCAATGGCGTTCAAAGACCCCGGCAGAAAGTTCCCAAAAAAGCCGAAGGGCGCGCGCGAATGCACCATCTGCGGCACACCTAGGCGAGGTCCGAACGTGGATACCAGACCCAGCAGCGTCACGCCCAGGATGTTGCCGATAATCAGCCCAATCGCCGCCTGGGTGAAGCTCAGCCCGAACAGGGCCACGGCCGCCGTTCCCGTTGTCAGGGTGGCCAGCTCTACATTGGCGCCAAACCACAGGGTGAAAACGGAAGAAACATGCCCGTGCCGCTCGCTTTCCTCGACGTGCTCAATTCCTATGGGCTCAATGCGGGCCACCTCTGCACCGTATTGGGCCCCTTCTTTGCTGTGCTCCGCCATTGTCCACCTCCGCACCTAGATTGCGTAAAATAATTCCGAACGATAACAGAGGAATTTTATATAAACGTTCGGAGTTAGTCAACAAATTTTCGCCAGCCTCCCCAAATTCGGCGCCCATCTGCGGAATTTCACCCGCTCGCGCCCCTGCCCCGTTGACTTTGCCGGCCGGTCCTGTTTGACTGCCTCTAGGGAAGCCCATCTGCCTTGGCGCAGAATTAAGGAGGTTATTCCGTGAAAGGCTACACCCATCTCTTAGGCGGGCTGGCGGCCGCAGGAGTGGCCATCAGCCTCCACGGCCCCCATCCGCTGACACTGCTGGCGGCCGCGGGCGCTGGCAGCCTGCTTCCCGACTGGGACCTTCCCCAATCCTGGGTGGGCCGCTGGATCCCGTGGCCGGCAGTGTCCGCGTCCAGGGGAGGGCGCCTGCCGCCCCGGGTCGGGCGGGCGGGGTGGCCCCACCCTATCTGGCACCGCCACCAGGGCCATTCCGTGGCGGGGGTGGCTCTGGCCAGCGGCATCGCCGCCTGGCTTGCCGCCTTTGCCTCCCACGCGGCTGGCCTGCGGAACCTGTCTCCTTTTTGGGTCGCAGCCGGACTGTTTTTGGGCGGCATCAGCCACCTGGCGCTCGACGGCTTCAATGACGAGCGGCAGTGGTGGCTCTGGCCGCTCA
>JAKAAS010000267.1 GCA_021802225.1 Bacillota bacterium | reverse complement strand
CGGCCCATATTCCCCCTAAGCCATAAACCAACAAAGGGCCGAACACGGGATCTTGGCGAACACTGACCAGAATTTCAACCCCCGGTTCAATCATCTCCTCAAGTAATATGGACAGTTCGGGGAAGGCGCGATCGGTTCCAAGCCGCATTAAGCGGTTGAACTCTGTTTCGACCGCTTGGGCCGATGCGACATTGAAACTCAGTGCGTGAATATCCGTCTTGTGCATCAGAGTGGGAGACTGCAATTTCATCACCACCGGATATCCTAGCCTTTCGGCCTTTTGCATGGCATCGGTAGCGGAGGTGACTCGATATCCCCGGGGAATCAGTATGTGATAGTTCCGAAGCCACTGTTTAATGTCATACTCCGTAAACCCCTTCCATTGTCCTGACTCCGGTTCTAGAGCACTCTCGTCATAAATCTCTTTTTTGTTCCCCAGTGAGGGTAGAGCGGCTAATCGCGCAATCAGTCGGATTCCTAAGGTCGCGTCTTCAATCAGGACAGTCCCCAACTCCCGCAACTGCCGCCGGATCTCTGCCGTGGGCAATCCCACCAAATACAAGGGCATGCGTGTCTGGTGTCTGACATGTCGGAGAGCATTCAAGACCACCTCCATCAGTGAAGGTGCCGCAATGACATGGCTTAAGAAAATCGCCATAGCGTCAAACTGGCGAGTTTCCACCATGAGATTCAGCGAATACTCCAGCAACCCGGGCTCATTGATCATCTGTGCCGTAAAGTCGACGGGGTTGTCGGGGGCCGCGAAGGGCACTCGGGTTCGAATTTGCCGGCTCACGGAGTCCGGGGTTTTGGGGACGTCGAGACCCGCTTTGTAAGCGGCATCCGCCATTAAGATTCCGGCGCCGCCGGAAATTGTGATGATTCCTAGACGATTGCCTTGGGGAAAACTGCCGAGCATAGCTGCCTCAGCCAGATCCAGCATGTCGCGAATGGAATCGACCCGTATGGCACGATGATATCTTAACGCGGCATCAAACGCTTGATCGGAACCAACAACTGACCCGGTGTGGGACATGGCGGCCAACGCCCCTCTCTGACTTTGACCCGCCTTGATAACGATAAGTGTCTTTTGGGCGGCATCGACCTGGTCCAGCGCCCGGCGAAAGCCGTCTGAGTCCCGAACGCCCTCCATGTAGGCCACGATAACAGCTGTGTTGGGGTCATTCGCCCCGTAAGTGATCCAGTCGCTCACGCTTTCGCCCGCTTCATTGCCGGTCGATACCCAAAATCCTACTCCCAAATCCCGTTCTACCGCCAGCCGAAACAGATATGCCCCAAAGGCGCCACTTTGCGTGATTATCGCAATAGGGCCGGGACGAACTTGAATGCCTTCAAATCCGGATGAAAACGTGGCAAAAACCTTGTCAAAGGGATTCACGAACCCCAGGCAATTCGGCCCCAACAAGATGGACCCACGCCCCTCAACTAAGGTTCTCAAGCGATCTTCCGCTACTTCTCCCGCTCCCCCCATTTCTTTGTATCCTGCCGTAAAGACGACGAATCCGGCTGTTTCCAGAGGTGCCCCATCAATTACGCCTTCGACGGCTTTTTGACTCACAGCCACCACGACCAAATCAATTGGAGCCGGAACAGACTCGAGACGGGGATATGCCCTCAAACCCTGAATTTCGTCGTAATGCGGATTGATGGGATAAATTCGGCCGCTATAGCCCGCGGCCAGCGAATAGGCAATGGGACGCCCTCCGATTCTCATGACGTCGGGGCTGGCCCCGACCACGGCGATGGAGCGGGGGCGAAGGAAACGCTCGAGCTTTTCACGCATCATGAGGCGCATCTTCTTTCCGCCGAACCATCGTGGTCAAAATGCCATCCTGGACGATTTCGTTGCGCTGATTCACAACCGACACTCGTCGGCGCAAGATTCCCCGCAACCCGTCTCGAGTTGTTCGCATGCTTTCAATTTGTAAGTGGACCTTGATGGTATCTCCAAAGAAAATTGGCCTCTTAAAATCCCATTGTTCGATACTCAGGAAGGCCAGCACGGTGCCGTCAAAAATTCCCAAACGTGCCATTAATCCGGTCGCCATGCTGAGTGCCAAAAGACCGTGGGCAATAGGTTGGCCAAACGGCGTGCCCGCCGCGAACACCCGGTCCGTATGAAGCGGATTAAAGTCCCCGGACAATTGAGCAAATTCAACCACGTCGGTTTCCGTGACCGTTCGCCCCGGCGTCTCCCATTCGTCACCGACATGGAAATCTTCATAATATAGTCCCACCTGCACACTTCCTTTCTCGTTGGCAACAATAAGACCTTCACATAAACTTCACATAAATTGTTGACGTTCAGCAAAGCCGTGCTGCGAGAATGCTCCCCGCCCCCAAATCCCGGCAGGAAGAGGGCACTGGCCAAGGAAGCCTCCATTTCACATACGGTGCCTCACACCCTGTATGACGTAACCAGGCCAAAAGCTATGCCGGACGAAATACCAACAGCATGGACTCATTGGGGTTTTCCCGTCTGAAATCCGCTACGACCGCTGCTCCCACCTCAATCTGGAACGGGTCGCAATCAACAATGTTGCTCAGCATACGCGGCCCCTCTTCCAGCTCTACAATGGCCACCACATAAGGCACGGCAACGTCGGGACCAGGCGCACGCATCGTGATGGTGTAACTATAAATGTGGCCGCGGCTTGACACCGGCTCCCACGTCAAAACCCGGCTCTCGCAGTGAATACAGAAGTTGCGGGGATAGAATTGATAGCGATGGCAGGTGTTGCACCGCTGGATGATCAGCTGCCGTTTCTCAAGACCGTTCCAGAACGGCATTGTCAAAGGGGTCGGTTCAGCAATGGGATGTCCATTCATTGCGCGATCTACTCCTTTCCCAAAACAGTGGTGGATTCGGCGGACAAGACCCCGCCATACGCATGGCACAGCACGATTTCAGGGTTTTTCACCTGCCGGGGTCCACATTCTCCGCGTAGCTGCCGCACGGCTTCAATTACCAGAAAAATGCCAAACATGCCAGGATGACAATAAGACAGTCCGCCCCCTGAGGTGTTCATCGGCATCTCGCCTCCTGGCCCGGTTCGTGAATGACGGAAAAAGAACCTGCCTTCCCCGCGCCGGCAAAAACCGAGATTTTCCACCGCTAAAAGCGGCATCGTTGTAAAGGCGTCATAGATTTCCAAAATGTCGATGTCGTCGTAAGTGACGCCACCGGCGGCCATAGCTTCGGGTCCGGTAATGCTGGCGCCCGTAGTCAGGAGATCATCGATGCCGGGAATCCAATAATGGGCATTGGAGCGGCTGGAAATGCCCAGCACGGACACGGGCCTCTTGGCCAAATCGCGGGCTCGTTTCATACTCGTGACAACAATGGCGCCGCCGCCGTCCGTCACCAGGCAAATATCATCCCGGCGCAATGGCCAGCTAATCCAGGGACTCTTTAAATACTGTTCCATCGTCAAAGGATGCTCATAATGATAGGCCAAGGGATTGAGATTAGCCCACTGGCGCGTTGCTACGGCCACTTCTCCCAGTTCTTCGTCTTCGAGCCCGTAGAGGTGCCGATAGCGCGTCGTGGCAAGCGCATAAGGGCCGATTGGGCTTAACAGCCCATAGGGAACATCGAACTGCCCTCTGGGGCTGCGGGGATCTTCCGGCACACCTCCAATTTTGCGTGTGCGTGCGGATCTTTGTGTACTGCCGTAGGCAATCAAGGCTACCTGACACTGACCGGTTTCCAATGCGGCGATGGCATGCTCGATATGTTGTAGATTGGAGCATCCGCCGACCATGGTCGTATCATTGACGCGAGGCTGGATTCCCAAGTACTCGGCGAGCAATAGACCCGGCATTCGTTCAAAGGGACCAGGCTGGACAAAAACCCCGTCAACGTCGTGAATCTTTAATCCGCAGTCATCCAAAGCCCGTAAGGATGCCTGTACCTGCAAGGACAGTTCGGTGTACTCGGGTCCCACAATGCCGAGATCCGATTCCCCAACCCCGACGACAGCATATTGACCGGATAATCGCGGAGCAATTCCCATGCTTCATCTCTCTTCCTTTCCGGGAGTCTGTTAACCTACACTAAAGGATCATAGGGAAAGATGTCTGTTGTCACTTCCAGCGGTGTAAACTGGTTTTTCCACGTCTGCGGGAGGACTTCGGCCAGTGTCTCCACACTCCAGCCTCCATCTCTGTGAAGCCATCTGATGGGCCTGGGCAGAGAAAACAAGATCACCTCGTGACCCCGGACGCCAAACACCTGGCCCGTGATTTCCCGCCCTTTTTCACTGGCGAGAAATGCCGCCACGACGCGGGCCGCAGCCCCGCTC
>JAKAAS010000266.1 GCA_021802225.1 Bacillota bacterium | reverse complement strand
CGTCCACAGGGGGGAGGCCCCGGATAGGTCTCAGCGTGGATAATGAGGCTGCGTATGCTGTCGTCGTTTCTGTGGGTCTGACCACAGTGCTGGTAGCTGCTGTCGACTTCGGTGGCCATATCGTGGCTAAACGGGAGATCCGGGACTCGATGGCCGCCGTGGCCCAAGGCATCAATGTGGTCAGTGACGCCATCAAGGAGGTGATGACGCAACTCGCCGTCGATGCGAGCAAGTGGGCGGGTCTGGGTGTGGCCATCCCTGGCATTTGGGATCCGGACAGCGAGTCTGTGGTCTTTTCCCCCAACCTGCCAGACTGGAACGGCATGAAAGTGGGGGAGCTGTTCCGGCGCAGTACAAATATGGAGTCCGTTATTGTGGAAAATGATGCGGACGCCGCTGCGTGGGGAGAGCTGTGGTTTGGCGCAGGGCGTGAGATTCAGGATATGATGTGCGTCTTGTGTGATGTCGGTGTGGGATCAGGCTTGGTGATTAACCGCCAGTTGGTTCGCGGCCAGGATAATTCTGTAGGAGAAATCGGGCATATTTTTGTGGATTCACATGGCCCGGCCTATACCTGTGGTTGTGGGCATGAGGGATGTCTGGAAGCCGTCGCGTCGTTGGGAGCTCTCAATCGATACTTGACCGCAGGGATGACCCAAGGCGAAGCATTAGATCGGATTGCGAAATATATTGGCATGGCGTTGGGTAGCATTGTGAATGTCCTCTGTCCCCAAATCGTGGTCCTAGGCGGTGCCATGCTCCAAAGTTACCCTGTGCTGTGGCCGCTTATCGTGCAAAACACACGTGCCCGGGTCTTGAACCACTTGATGCACAAAACCCAGTTTATCTTGTCTCCACTAGGTGATTATGCACCACTTTTAGGGTTGGCCGATTTAGTGTTTGAGCGGCGTCTTCAAATCGGGCAAGGTGCCCCTGTGGATACCGTGCCCCCCTCGCAGTGGGGACGTACGATACCCGATTCACTGAAATTTTTCTGAAGGTATCGCTAAGGGAACCAAAAAGGAGAGATTCTATCATGATACATGGAAGCAAAATTGCGCTCGCGTGCGCCAGCCTTACCTTGTTAGTTGCAGGATGTGGTGCCACGACGACTGCAGCCAAACCGCCCAAAACGGCGGCCAAAACGATTACGTTGAACGTGCTGTATATGAATCAGGCAGGGTACACGGCGCAGGCGCTGGAGAAAATGGGACAAGCGTTTGACGCTAAGTACGCGGCCGACCATATGCATGTGCACTTTACCTTCTTGCCTTATGCGCAGATGCACAATACCATTGTCACCGCTGCGGCAGCGCCGACTGCGCAGTACGACGTGGTGCTGTCGGATCTGATCTGGACGGCACAATTTGCCCAAAAAGGCTATACGCTGCCTTTGAATGGCGATATTAGCAAAACCATCGCAAACCCTGGAGGAATCCCGACGGCGATTTGGAACGGCTTTAAGATCCATGGCAAAATCATGGCGATGCCTTTTCTCGCTAATTTTCAAAATTTTTATTATAACAAGAAAATGTTGCAGGAGGCCGGATTTAGTGGTCCTCCCACAACGATGGCCCAATGGGTGACCCAAATGAAGACTCTGAAACAGAAGGGCATTGTCCAATATCCCTACGAAGAAGGATGGCGTGAAGGGGAAGGATTTACTTGTGATTACGTCGCCATGGCTGGTGAATTTGGTGCCAATCTGTTTAATAAGCAAGGACAGCCGACGATGAATCAGGGTGGTGCTCTGCAGGCGTTGCAATTCATGCGCATGCTCTACAAAGATGGACTGATTAATCCGGCATCACTGGCAGCTGGCTCGACCACCTCCGCAGACACGTTCATTGCAGGGCAGTCCGCTTTTAACACCAACTGGACGAATGTGACAGGAATGATGAACTCTGCGTCGGAGTCGAAAATAGTGGGTGATGGGGTAGTGGGAACGTTCCCAGTCCAACCCGGCACCAATACAACCACAGGCACGGCTTCGGTATCGGGCTTCCAAGGACTGGCGATTCCGGCCAATGTGCCTGCCTCGATGCAGGGCTGGGCGTGGAAGTGGATTCAGTTCGCCACGTCTCCGCAGATTCAAGCACAACATTTGCATAGCCAATGGCCGATTTGGACCTCTGTAGTCAATTCGTCTAAAGAAAAACAGCTCAATCCCGCTTACGCCGTCTATGAAAAGAATCTGGCAGGGGTTTACAACCGGCCCAAAGTCGCTAACTATCTTCAAGTGAGCGCCATTATTCAACAATACGCCCACGAGGCTATCGCCGGCACAATTCCTGTGAAGACCGCCGCTAATGACATGGTGTCTCAGATTAAGGCATTACCCCAATAAGTGTGTGATCAGGGGGGGGCAAAATGAAACTCATTAGGCCCCCCATTTCATTACGCAGCCCCGAATGAGGAGGAATAGTTTTCATGATACGGAGTGAGAAAACCCTTAGGGCCTCCTGGGCTCGGCGGTACTTTCGGGCGGTGTCAGGTGAAAATGTCTGGTTTGTTTTGCTCCTGATTCCTGCAGTGGTGATCCTCCTGGGTGTGATTGTGGTGCCGATGCTCTGGGCCCTGAAAATGAGTTTGGCCAATACCGTGGTCACGGTGGTCGGAGGGCGAGGAAGTGTGGGCGGCCAGTACGTCGGACTGCATAATTATATCATGCTCATGAAAGAGTCGCAGTTTTGGATCGCCCTGAGGGAAACGCTGTACTTTTGGATTGTCTCCATCCTCATTGAGCTGACAATTGGGATCGGTATGGCGGTCTTGCTCAACCGCCCATTTCCGGGATTTTGGCTGGTACGCGCCATCATTTTCATTCCGTGGGCCGTACCAACCGTAGTTAATGCAACGCTATGGGGGATGATCTTTAACGGTAACAAGTATGGTGCACTCAACGACCTGCTCCTAAGCTGGCACTGGATTAAAACTCCCGTTGTCTGGCTAAATCCGGTTCCGTTGTTTGCCCAGATTCCTTGGCTCTCGCACATATTCTCGGCGCTCGGGTCGAATACGGCAATGAATGCCATTATCGTGGGAGATGAGTGGCAAACATTGCCAATTGTTGCATTTTTGGTCTTGGCCGGATTGCAGATGATTCCTCATGACTATTATGAAGCGGCACGCATTGAGGGCGCTTCAGCGTGGAAGCAGTTTACCCAGATTACGGTTCCGTTGATCGGACCGGTATTGAGCGTGGTGCTGATCTTGCGGACCATGCAGCTCTTGCGTGCGTTTACCATGATTTTCACTCTCGAAGGCTACGGATTGCCTGTGCTCTCCATCGATGCCTACCAACAGGCCTTCTCTTTTGGAGATTTTGGACTGGGATCTGCGGTCGCGTTTATTATCGGTTTCATGGCATTGGTGATTGCTTATGTTTATGTGAAAAATTTATACCGGGAGGAACTGCAATGAGTGTGCGTGGAGGGACCTCTTCCTTGCGGAGAGCACGGATTCAGTCCGGGATCGTCCGCTTCGGGTTAATCGGTGTAATGCTCGTGTGGACGCTAGGCCCACTGTACTTTTTGGTGTTGACCAGTCTCAAACCTTATGTGGCGACCATAGCATTTCCGCAGCAGTGGTGGCCGAGCGACGGCAGTTTGGCTAATTATGCTCTGATGTTTAGCCATTATTCGGTAGACAGCGTAAGTTACCGTTTCTTTTATGCCATGAGAAATTCCCTGATTGCCTCCACAATTACCACGATATTGAATGTGGCGGTGGGATCGGCGGCCGCCTATGTGCTGGCCCGGTCTCACATGCGTGGCAAAAATGCGTTGACCATGGCCTTTCTCGCATCAAATTTGCTCCCGACGGTGTCCCTCATTATTCCCTTTTATGTTTTAACGGTTAGTTACTTAAGCGGGCTGCACCTTTATGACACCAATACGCTGCTTATTATCCTCTACACGTCCTTTTCTCTAGGCTTGGTGATTTGGATCATGCGCGGTTATTTCGATTCTATTCCCATTGAATTGGAGGAGGCCGCTCGGATGGATGGGGCCAGCCGCATGAAGGCGTTGATTCGCATCATTTTGCCACTGGCTGTCCCTGGGCTGATTGCCACGGCCCTCCTGACTTTTCTGACATCGTGGAATAACTTTATTCTACCCTTGGTTCTTGGTCCGGATAAAAGTGCATACAATCTGCCATTTTTCATTTATTCCCTGAATGGCCAGTACTTGCATTTAAACAACGAAATTGCAGCGGGTGGTGTGTTAGCGGCCCTTCCTCCAGTGCTCATCATTTTATTCCTGGGGAGGCACATTGTTAGTGGACTAACGTCTGGCGGTGTTAAAGGATAACGAGTAGAAAAGTCAGGA
>JAKAAS010000265.1 GCA_021802225.1 Bacillota bacterium | reverse complement strand
TCACCGGAATCACCACGGCCGGATACTCCGATCCCTGCGCTTTGTGGATAGTGGTCGCGTAGGCTGGCATGACCTCATCGAGGTCTTCAAACCCATAGACCACGTCGCGCTGGTCGACTGTAATCACAAGGGTCTGATCTTCCGGCCGGATTGCTGTAATCCAGCCAATATCTCCATTAAAGACCTCCCGGTCATAGTCATTGACCAATTGCATGACCTTGTCACCGGCGCTGTAGCGCCAGCCAAACCGCGTCAGGCTCTGGTCGTCTGGCGGGTTGAGGCGCTCCTGCAGGAGGCCATTGAGATTTCTGGCCCCCGTCTCTCCCCGGTTCATGGGGCAGAGCACCTGCACATCCCGGACCGCATCGAGGTGAAACTGCTGGGGGATGCGCTCCGCGACGAGCCGCACAATTTTGCCGGCGGCCGCAGCGGGGTCTTCGGCAGGCACAAAATAGAAATCCTGCAGCGTGCCGGACGGCACCGTCCACTCTGGCAGCAGGCCCTGATTGATGCGGTGGGCATTGACCACGATGCGGCTCGTGGCCGCTTGGCGGAAAACCTCACGGAGTCGGACCACGGGCACTGCCTGCGAGGTCAGAATGTCGCGGAAAACCTGGCCGGGCCCCACTGAGGGAATTTGGTCGACATCACCCACCAGAATGATAGCGGCATCCGGAGGGATGGCTTTCAGCAGGTGGTGCATGAGGGGCACATCAATCATGGAGCATTCATCAACAATAATGAGATCGCCCTCCACCGGATGCTGTTCGTCCCGGGTAAATCCTCCCTGGTGGGGATTGAACTGCAAAAGGCGGTGGATGGTCTGCGCCGGCAGACCTGTGGTTTCGGTCAGGCGTTTGGCCGCCCGCCCGGTTGGGGCGCACAAGAGTGGCCGCACCCCTTTCACACTCAAAATAGTGAGAATGGTGTTGACCAGGGTGGTCTTGCCTACGCCGGGGCCGCCCGTAATCACCAGGACCTTGGAGGCGAGCGCTTGACGCACCGCCTCCTGCTGACTGGGCGCCAGGGTAAGCCGCAAGCGCTGTTCTGCCCAGGGAATAGCTTTGGCAGAGTCAATAGCCACCCACGGCGGCGAGCCCTCAGCCAAGGCGTGAAGCCTCTGGGCTATTGCCCGCTCGGCGTAGGCGAGAGACGACAGAAAAACACAGTCCCGGCCCTCGGTGGCCTCAAGCACCACCTTGCCGCTGGCGGCTTCCTGGGCGACCGCCTCCTCGACCAGGGCCGGGGGCACCGTGAGCAGTTCCGCCGTCAAGGCCGTCAACTCCTCCACCGGCAACCCGCAGTGGCCGTCCCCTGCGGCTTCGGACAGGGCAAAGCTGACCCCGGCCTGCACCCGCATCGGAGCCGTTTTGCCAATGCCGAGATGTTCGGCAATGCGGTCTGCGCTGATAAAGCCAATGCCGCGGATATCGCGGGCCAGCCGGTAGGGATTCTCCTTGACCTGTTCGATCGCCCCGTCGCCATAGGTTTTGAAAATCCTGACCGCCTGCGAGGTCGATACTCCGTGGCCATGCAGGAAGACCATAATCTGGCGAATAACCTTTTGGTCCGTCCACGCCTGGGTAATGCGCTGGGCTCGCTGCGGACCAATGCCGGCAATAGTCCGCAGCCTTTCCGGCTCCTGCTCAATCACCGCAAATACACCAGTGCCAAAAGCGGCGACAAGACGCGCCGCATAGACGGGGCCAATCCCCTTGACCATCCCCGACGCCAGATACTTTTCGATGCCCAGGGCGGTTTGCGGCGGGATGATGCGCAGCGTGTGCGCCCGAAATTGGCGGCCATATTCGCGGTCCACAGTCCAGTGGCCCTGGGCGGTGAAAGACTCGCCAGGAGTGACCGCCGAAGCCTGGCCGACGACGGGCACAAGATCGGCTAAGCCTGGCACTTTCACCTGCAAAACACAGAATCCCGTCTCGGCGCTATGAAATGTCACGCGCTCAATGGTGCCTTCGAGTGCCTCTGACGGGGAATGTGGGGGCTGAGCCATAGGCATCTCCTCATTTCGACATGGAGAATTACCGTCATTGTGTACTGAAAAAGGCGCTGGCGTCAATGATGTCCACCAAGCCCGGGGCCGCGGTGCGCCAATGGCTCCGGGCCGCATGCGGCATTGCCTCCCACGAAGCCGACGTGCGCCCCCATCTGGGAGGGGATGTATGGCGGTTCGTAATGAACACGGTCTTTTGCTATGATAGGGGTAAACACCGGCTGCGCCTGATGGCTGCAACCGTCAGGAAAGGACCCCCTATGGCTAAAACAAATGCGGGATCGCAATCGGCCCGCAAGGATGATGGGAACGATATGATTTACCGCCTCCGCGTCGATTTGGCGGGTGTGCGCCCCCCAGTATGGCGGGTATTCACCATTCCTGGGGCCGTGTCTCTCTATCAATTGCACCGCGCTTTCCAAGCCGTCATGGGCTGGGGAGGCGGACACTTATATGTGCTGGAAATCGGCGGAGTGTCGTACGGGGACCCCGACCCCGAGTTTTCCGTACGCAATGCCAAAAGCTCCCGACTCAAAGATGCAGCCGACCCGGGCGGACACTTCACCTATTTATATGACTTCGGGGACGACTGGCTCCACACGGTCCATGTTGAGGAAGTCCGGCCCCGGCAGGCCAATGAAACCGTGCCCCAGTTGCTAGCTGGACAGGGCGCCTGTCCCCCGGAGGATATTGGCGGCCCCCCTGGTTATGCGCAATTTCTAGAGGCCATGACCGATCCCCTCCATCCGGAACACGAAGAAATGGCCGAGTGGATTGGCGGCCAATGGGATAGCGACGCCTTCGATCAGAGCGCTTACGGAAAGCGCTTGTTTGCGGCGGCCCGCATAGCGCACTGGGAACGCACCGGCTCATAGCGAATCCCGGGGAAAGCAGTACAGGCTCACCTGCCAACAGCCGTGGAACGGCCGCCTTGCTAACGCCTTGGTGGAATGGGCTGGTGAATTGGCATGGCATTTCCATGGACCCACGGCGGTTTGCCTCCCACAGGATCTCGCGTTCAGCTTGAGGCGAAAAACAGAAGAGGACAGGCTGGGGCCTCCTGTGCGTGGAGTCACCTGGTCCCAGCGACGTTAAAGACATTGGATGGTGGTTGCGCAGTGAATGCTGCATTGAAACACGAACTCAGTCTGCTCGACTTGATTATGGCCTCGCTAGGCGGCATTATCGGGTCCGGTTGGCTGTTCGGCGCCCTTTATGCCGCGAATGCGGCGGGTCCTGTTTCCATTTGGTCCTGGCTATTAGGCGGATTCGCGGTAATCTTGATCGGTCTGGTCTATGCCGAACTTGCGGGCATGCAGCCGGACTGATGGGGGCATTTTTTGTCATTAACTACTTTGGGGTGCGATCGTTCGCGCGCATCAACACGCCGCTGACACTTGTCAAATTCATCATGCCCGTGCTGATCATCGCCGTGTTTCTCACTGTCAGCCTCCACTGGCACAATATCACCGCAGGGCACTTCGCTCCTTATGGGACCGCTGGTGTCTTGCAGGCCATCGTCACTTCCGGAATTATTTTTGCTTTTTTAGGATTCCGCCAGGCAGTGGATTTAGCCGGCGAGGCCAAGAACCCGCACCGCGATGTGCCTCGGGCCATAATGATCTCCATCGGCATTGGAATTTTGCTTTACGCCGCCTTGCAGGTGGTCTTCATTGCGGCTGTCCCGCCTGCTGCTCTGCACGGTGGTTGGGCGCATGTCGCCTTTGATGCGCCGTTCGCCCAATTGGCCGTCGGGCTCAATTTGGGGTGGGTAGCCGACTTGCTGTATGTAGACGCCATTATCTCTCCGAGCGGCACCGACAATGTCTACCTGGCGTCCGCCACCCGAGTCCTCTATGCGCTGGCGGAGAATGGCGATATGTCCAAGGTGCTGGCCCGAGTCGACCCGAAGACGAGCATCCCTGTCGGGGCCCTGGTCACGGCCCTTATTCTGGGACTGCTGTTTCTCGCGCCGTTCCCGGCGTGGAACCAACTGGTGGCCGTCATTTCTTCCGTCACGGTGCTGACGTATATTATGGGTCCGGTGTCAGCGGCTGTCTTCCGCCGCACAGCGCCGGCCGGACACCGCTTTTACCGGGTGCCCGCTCTGAAAGCCACTGGTCCTGTAACCTTCATCATCGGAACTTGGATTATCTACTGGACGGGATGGGCTGTCGGCTGGAAAATTATGGTTGCTCATGCTCGCCGGCTTGGCCCTCTACGCGTTTTTCAGTTGGTGCATGCCCAAGCAGATCAAGCGTCCTTCATGGACCTCCGTGAACGCCAGCGTGTGGCTGGTGGTCTATTTAGCTGGACTGCTGAC
>JAKAAS010000264.1 GCA_021802225.1 Bacillota bacterium | reverse complement strand
ACAATGGGGCCCTTTATACTTGGAACCAATGGCCGTATGGAGGCAGTATGCGGGGTGCTACGATGATCCTCGTACCGGAATGAAAGGCGAAAGATACCTTGCTCAGAGAATGTTGTTACCGCGCCTTGCCGGGACACATCATATCGAAACCTGACGAGACACTGGAATCGGAGGCGGCGCTATGACGGATGTTCATAGCTTATTACCACAGACACTGCGTGTCAAAGTAGCGACCTATTGGACTTTTTCCAAACCGCGCATTTGGATAGCTTTTGCCTTGGAAGGCTTGGTCGGAAGTCTGCTGGCTTGGAGCGCATCGGGAGCTTTCCCGTGGGTTTTGGTTATGGTCGGGATACTGGCTATTGTCCTGGCCGCCGCGGGAGCCGAGGCTTTGACGAATGTGCTCGATCGTGCCATGGATGCTGTCATGCAGCGAACACGGACTCGGCCCTTACCGAGTGGGACTATTACGCCCACTGCGGCGGTCGTGTTTGGATTCGTGTGCGTGGGGGCGAGCCTGGGGCTCGGTGGATTTCTGGGTCCAATTCCTTTGATGTTTTTAGTCCTGGGTCTTATCGATAACGTGGTCATCTATAGTGCGCTAACGAAACGCACGACGCCGTGGAGTATCGTGTTGGGCGCGGGGAGTGGGGCCGTCCCGGTCTGGGTAGGGTTTTCCGCCTTAAGACTGCCTATCAGTTTAAGCGCGTGGTTGCTTGGTGTTGTGGTGATGTGTTGGATTCCCGTGCACATCTGGAGTCTGGCCTGGGCCTACCGTGAGGATTATGCTCGGGCGGACGTGCCCATGGCGTCGGTGGTGTGGGCACCCCGGACGTTTCAGCGGGCATGGTATGGGGCTCTGATATTGATGATGGCGGCAACGGTGACTTTCTCTGCGGTGGCTTTGCCGGATATCCCGGCTGTCATTGCGGATGGTGGGGTCGGATGGGTCGCCCTGTTGGGGCTCCAATGGGGCGCACGACCAACATTAGAGCGTGCCCGAAAAGTGTTTATGGGGGCAAATTTGTACTTGGTCGGCCTATTAGTGTTGGTGATTGTGGTGCGGTTGTAATTGGACGTGAAAACGAAGGGGATGGCATCCATGAAATCGGAGGTCCTGGTTCCTGAGACGGATTCTTTACGGATGTTGGCAGTGCGTGGCCTGTCGGCTTGGATCGTGGTGGTCGTCTTGCTGGGTTTCTTTGCGGCCCCGTTTTTGACGCCGGGGCAATCGGGAGATTTTTCTCCGGCTCTCATCGATTTTTATCATGCGATCATGATTCCCGCAGCACTGTTATTTCTCATCTTGTGTACTCTGGTGTTTCCTATCCCAGCATGGGCCAATCGTTGGGTCATTCAAGTAGGCCTGGTCGGCGCAGGGTTGGACGCTCTAGGTTCCCTTTTGCGGGTGTACGGCGACGTATATCGCTCCGCAGGATTTAACTTGCCTGGGGCATGGATTCAGTTCCCGGGGACATTGCTCATGGTCACTGTGCTCTTGGTATTTTTGTACGGGTTAGTCGTGAAAAAGCCCGCGGGAGCCCAGAACTCGGAAGGAGCATCGCGGCTGATGACATGGGCATTGTTCATAGCCGGTGTTTCTGCGTTGATCGCAGTGAGTCTAGGAGGAGTTTTTGCGGCTTCGGAGGTCGGATTGTCATGGGCTGCCTGGGCCCGCGTGTTGCATGAACCCCTGAGCGACTTTCTGGGCAACATGGTGACGGGTCATTCTCATGACATGCTGCCGGCGTTCATGGCGGGTATTGTCCTGCTGGCGGCGCAGGCATTTGGCTATTCCCAAGTTCAGGGCATTCGGCGCCATGTGGCGCACTTAGGAATCGCGGTCATGCTCGTCGGCGTGATTTTGATGACCATCGTGTATGTCATTTCTTCTGTCGGAACCTATTACATTCCCACTCTCTGGGCATTTGGGTTGCACGGCGTCAACGGCATCGCTGAGGACGATTTCCTGACAGGCTTGGTCGGATGGGGTACCTTGATTCTGATGGGCAGCCTCTGGCCGGAACTCCGCACTCACGCTCAGAATGCAGCGGCAACGGTGGGGGAACGAGTTAACCCCGTGCGGTTGGCGGTATTTTTAACCTGGATCTGTGCCATGGCAGCGATGATTGGCTATGGGTACTACATTGAATTGCACGAAACAGTGTTTGGAGCGGGTGCCTTGCCGGCAGCGGGAGCCATCAACGACCAGATTTTTACGCGAGCGCATCTCTTGTATGTATTCTTCGCCCTCCCGGTTCTGGCGGTCTTTCTCCTGGCGACCGAGTTGACGGCGGATCCATCCCGCGGACGACTGACCCGGTGGATGGCAGGATTCAGCATCGTAGGAATGCTGGTGACTCTGCTGGGTTTGGGTTGGTGGACGTTTGCGACACCAGGACACGCCGTCACATGGGATTTGGCCAGTGCGGGTCATGATGTCTATGTGTTTGGGCAGGCCCTGATCTTGAGTGCAGCCGTAATGCAACTGTTCACGGGGAGGCGATCGCTTCCAAAGGCCCACTCGCCAAAAGAACCGACCGTGGGCACTGCGGTCTCGCACTAAGGAATATGGTACAGGAACTGGGCGACACCGGTAATGTTGCTCAGTTCGCACACTTTGGTCGCATCGGTGGGGTATGTGCTCGTATTGTCTCCTCATTGAACGCCACGCCCGACGGAGTCCCCCCCTATTCCTTCTCCGGCTCTGCGGGTGCTTCACGCACCCCATCGGCCGCGGACTCTTCGACATCTACGCTCCCTGCCCAAGTGATCCTATTAGGCTCTTTCTCAAATCCGGTGACGGTGATGGTTTTAAGAGTTAGCGGTGGAGAACTGTCTAGGCATTGAGCCGCGCCATCTTGGCGTGGACACCATTGCGCCTGCTGCGAGGTTCCGGTTTTAAGCAATCAGCCTTGATCACTGGTTTTGAGAAAGAGCCTCCTATTATCTTCAGGCGGTCGATGGCGATGCATTGGAACACTTTGATCTGACACAGCGCGGCATTATCCGTCAGCAAGACGGGTTTCGCGAGCAAATTCCTCCGATCGGAGGCACCGCAGTGCCGACGTAAAGTCCGCCGGCTCTGCCCATCGCACCACAGGTGCCGAGCAGGGACGTGACCCCATCCGGCCCTGTCAAGGTTTCTCTGTGGCGGCTACGCCGACCTTGACGACTGACCTCGCATGGAGTCCCAATCCGACGGACTGTATTCTGGGTTTTCTGTAACACCGCACCCCTTTTTCGGCTAAAGGTTAAGGATCACAGATTGTCAGCGGTTTCTCTTGGTAAAAATAATTAAGACAGGGCGCCTTTCACCATTCTCACGCTGCATGGAGCACCGCCCTCCCTCAAAAATGGTGTCGAGTCTCAAGATCCTCGTCTACAATTTTCTCACGTTAACTAACCACCTTTTGGACAGAATAGGGGGGAGCGTCAACC
The DNA here is from genome assembly GCA_021802225.1 of Bacillota bacterium. Next base: position 896 of record JAKAAS010000264.1, on the reverse strand, counting down.
CGACCCGCTCACCAGTTCTGCACGCACCGCCGCGACAATTTAGATTGGTTGGCTATGTCGCCCGACCGAGGCGCATAGCCTCTTCCACCACTAAAAGCCGTCCGGTCTTCACATCAAATATGAGGCCATAAATGGGGATGCTGTTCGGCACCAACGGATGGTTGCGGAGACGCATGACATCCTCACAGACACTGCGAGTTTGGTCGCTAATGGGAAGCCATTCAATAAAGTTCCCTTCGGAAGATCCCGGTCCGTGACCGGAATCATGCCAGCCATCCGTGTCCATACGGGCACATTCTAGGCTGTGCGCTAACAAAGAGCGCATCACGCCATCCGTGAAGGTTTGCATGCCGCAATCCGAGTGGTGTATCACAAACCATTCCCGCGTACCCAGGAGTTTGTAGGAGATTACCAGGGAGCGAATGGCATCATCACTCGCTCGTCCTCCGGCATTGCGGATGACATGAGCATGCACTGCTGATAGTCCCGCCTTGTGCGCCGGATCCAGACGGCATCCCTATCTGTCAAAACAGTCAAGTGCCGGGCCGCAGGCATCGAAAGATGGCTTTTGTGGGCAAAACTCTGGGTGTATCATGCATTGGCGGTGAGGAGTTCCTCCTGACGCTGGCTCATAAGCGTGGCTTCCCTGGCGTATCACGGACTGATTTATCATCATCTTACCGAATCGTTACCCCCTTGGCCCCACGTCCGGTTGCGTCGGGTACGACAGTAGTGGCACCGACGGCCCTACACTAGTACCTCATGCCAGAAGTTCGTTCCTTTGGCTATTAATACTGAATATTACGTCTTATAATTGCGCCGCATATTTCTATATATACCGACGGAAAAGCTGGACTTTTTTCTCCGGGTTCGCTATGCTGGCCTTAGCCCCGGCA